>NZ_VMBH01000005.1 GCF_007559345.1 Cardinium endosymbiont of Dermatophagoides farinae | reverse complement strand
TTAAAAACAGATTATTTAGATCCTTTTATTACTTTTCAAACACAAACTAGTAGAAATCTTCCGCCAATTACCTATTGGAAAAACAGAGCAGATTATTTGAATGTAGATGATAATAAATATTGATGAGTGTAAATGTTTGGGTAGGTTTCTGCCACCTACGGCAGCAGGAAATATAATTGATCATACGCACGATGATAATAATAAAATAATAATCAATATTGGGAAAACAAATTGGGCTACTAAGATGATGAGAGACAATGTCGTACTGCCACGTAGGTGAGGCTATTTTTAGTATGTATAGTATTTTAAGAAACTTAAGACAAATGAATTTTTTGAGTATAACCCAATCACTATTACTTAGACGGGTCAGCCGATCTATTCGTTCGACCAGTAAAATATCATTTCTGTGACTATCCATGAGTAATCGTCCTAATTCTGTTCTTTCTATTTTTGTTCCGCTGATATTTTCTCGGTAGTAACTGGAAATTTTGTGCCCCCTTTCCTGAACAAACTGCTCCAGCATTTCTTTGGCGCGATCTGCAAACTGATCTTCTGTTTAAGCTATCAAATATAGCTCTGATGAACATACTATCATCAATTTATCGTATTTAGGTTACGTCATTGAATCTATCGCATGTAGGTTATTCCATTAATGGAATATGACAACATTTTTGCTATATCGTTTGAGTACACCCTTATGCGATAAGTATTTAAACGAAAATTAATCTACAAAATAATTATTAATGCAAACTATATGCCGAGGAGACAATAGGCCATTTTCTGATTTTTGTTTTTAGTTCGCTATCTGTTAAAATTTACGAATTTGATTCGTTATTTATAATATAAGTTATTACTTTATAGTAAGTAAAATATAACAGATAATGAGTTGTAAATAATTTCTTCTTTTTAAGAATCATTTTTCTTTATAGTTCGTTTTATTAAATGGAAAGCGAATTCTTGAAATTATTATTTTTTTGTCTAATTTTTTTGGGCTACTATACTCTTAGTGCGCTTTATTTCCCGTTTTCTGAAATCACCTCTTAATATGTTTATTTATTAATACGTAAATCTTGATACTATTGTGATATTAATATTGTATATTTGATTAATTATCATTAAGTATGATATGTAATTAATATTAAAAAAGTATCTATATAATATTAAATAATGTTTATTATGACATATAAAATATATTGTAATAAATCTATAGAAGTATAAAAATGATATATGTAATAGGTGGTATTAAAGGAGGATCTGGTAAATCTACTATTTCTACAAATTTGGCAGTTTTAATGGCCAAAAAATTCAAAGATATTCTTTTAATTGATGCAGACGATCAACAAACTGCTTCTGATTTTACTGTGTTTAGAAGTGAGACAATGAAAGATAACTTGTATTATACATCCATTCAATTATCATAGAGCAGTTCGTGATCAAACAGTAAAGTCAAGATCAAAGTATGACCATATTATTATTGATACAGGTGATAGGGATACTACTAGTCAACGCGCTGCTATAAGCATTGCTGATATTTACTTAGTCCCATTTGTTCCTAGATCATTTGATATTTGGACCATAGAAAAAGTATCCACATTAGTAGAAGAAATGAGGATTATTAACCCAAAATTACAATCATTTTCTTTTATCAATAAGGCTGATTTTAGTGGGCAAAATAATAGTGAGGCTGCTAACCTTCTTAAGGAGAATAAAACGTTGGAGTTCATAGATATTTTCATTAGGAAACAGGACGTCGTTTCCAAATGCATCTTCAAAAGGCTAGCAATTACTGAAGAAAAGCCTAAAGATATAAAAGCTATACAAGAATTTAATGCTTTAATTTAATTTTATAGTTAGTATTAATTTAGATTCAATTTAAAATTAAATTAGTATTATAATAATAATAAAATTATACTAAAAAAATGGCTATTTCTAAAAAAATCACCTTCTTGTGAGCGTAAAGTGAGTGATCTTATAAACAAGGGGGGTACTGTTCCTAATAATAGTAAAAAAGAAGAGCGAATTATACAAAATATACAATTAAGATTACCCAATAGTCTAATTCAAAAGATTGATAGTCAATGTATAAATGATTACTATCAAGTAAAAAGATCTAGACATAGTTGGATATTGGATGAAATTTTTAAAGAAAATTGATAGAGAAAGTGTGTAATTAGGGTACTAGGAAAAAACCTTTTCTAAATAAACGTTATGTGGATCCATTTATCAGGATATTCCTATATAACATGAGACTATTTGAGTAAAAAATAGAAATCTATAATAGAAACTAAAATAAATACTTATTTGTAATGTATAATAATTTAAAATATATTATATTTGTACTTATAAATACGATTAAGTAATTATCGCAGATTATTTCTTTCCAATATTTAAATCTTTTTAGTAAACTATCTTTATGACAGAAAGACTAAAACACGATGGGCTCGCTAAAAAAATTCTCTCTGATCCAATAGCTGCTCAGGAGTTTTTAAACTATTATTTACCAGCATCATGTAAATCATTACTGGATCTAGACACCATTAAAATTGAAAAAGAATCATTTGTTGAAGAAGATTTGAAGCAAAAATTCAGTGATTTAGTATGCTCTATCAAAACTAAAAATAATCAGCAAGCTTTTGTGTATGCCTTGATCGAAGCCGAGGTGAGCCTAAGTATTGGACAGCCTTTAAGTTATGGAAATACATCTTCCTCTTACTAGAAAGGCATAAAACAAAGGAAAAATCCAAATTACCTTTGGTAATACCGATAGTGCTCTATCACGGTAACAGGCCTTTTACTGTCCAAAAAATCTATGGGATTTGTTTAGTGAACCTAGTCTTGCTAAAGAACTTATGGGAGGTGATTATCAATTGGTAGATATCTATGCTATGCCAGATAATGAAATCAAAAAGAAGGCACACTTGGGCATGATGGAATATTTCATGAAATATGTTCACACTCGTGATATGCTTAAGTTATGGGATGAATTTTTAGAAAATTTTAAATCATGTATTGTCCTAGACAAAGAAAAAAGTTATCTTTACATAAGAAGCTTTTTATGGTATAGTGACAGTAAATTACCTGAAGATCAGCAGGCTGCTCTAGAAAATATTATAACAAAGCATCTACCTAGTGAAGATAAAGAAGATATTATGAGAACTATAGCACAAAAATATAGGGACGAAGGTATCCGAATAGGGCAAGAGAAAGGAAAGTTGATGGGTATTCAGATAGGGCAAGAGAAAGGGAAGTTGATGGGTATCCAAATAGGACAAGAGAAAGGGAAGTTGATGGGTATTCAGATAGGGCAAGAGAAAGGGAAGTTGATGGGTATCCAAATAGGACAAGAGAAAGGGATACAGTTAGGAGAAGAAAAAGGTAAACTAGAGATAGCCAAATCCATGCTCTTACGCGGCTACCCTATAGAGGATATTATTGCTCTTACTGGTTTACCTGTATCTCGTATCGAGGAACTTGTTTAGACTTATTTATATCCATCATCTTCCATATATTATATTTGGGTTGAAAGATTCCAGTACTAAGGAAATCATTATTCACCCAATATAGATCTGGATCTTTGGTTTTGGCTAATACCTTCTTAGCGCATAGTTCTGATATACCGTCACAGGGATATTCCATATTTATATATATCATAAACCTATTAAATTCATTTAGCTTAAATAAGAATTTTTCTTCTTTAAATGAATGTTTACACATTAAATATTTTATGATATTCTTAGCTTTATTTGACAATTCATCTATGAAAAACTCATCGAATTGTACTCTGAACTGTAGTTTAAAAAAGGGTTATAAGCAAACTCCTTCACGTCTTCTAGTTTGTATTTTTCACTCATTTTCATTTAAAATTTACTATTTCTTTTGATTTTACTTTTAACGATATGCTGTATTAGATCTTTGTTTAACTTTTCACTGTAAAGCTCTGCAATAGCTTCTTTATCATTTTTAGACACCTCTTCCGATTCCACTTAAAGTCTATTGGGGTCTCCTTGGATATGGGAAATTATTGTACGTTAAGGCTGTTTTTGTATTTTTCTATGTTAGCCTTTTAGCCCGGCTGAACATACTGTTCAAGATACGCTCATGCAAATCGATGATCTCATCTGTAAGTGTAGCTCTGGCTTCTTCAATCACACATATTAGAATAGCGTATCGTCTGCTTGATGAGAACTTAGTCAAATCTCGGCTACTCATATTCCGACCCTCACGGGCCAGTTTCAGTAACCGATTCTGATGAACTAAACGTCCGATCCCTACCGGTAAGTCTATTGCCACGATCGTATTCAAGCGTTCAATGTGCTGTAATACATTTTTTCCGTTAATTTTACCAGGAGGTTGAAGAATCCAAGATAGACGTGAAAGATGATTATTTGATGCAGAAGGCTGTCTAGATTGATTTTATGCTCTGATATAAGTTGAGCATTCAGTTCGAGAATACTATTTTATCACCAGCAGCCATGGCCTTTGAGCACGTTCGCTCCAGTACATCAATAGTGGGAATAATCACGCAATTTCGTTGCATATACTTTAGAAGTTCTTGTGCAAGAAGAATACCCTTGTCAGTGCGTTTTGCAAGTGGAATTAAATACGAAATGTAATCATTTTGAATCTGTTTTGTAAATTTCTTTAGTCCTAGATAGTGGTATAGTTCTATTAAATGTTCCCTGCGAGTGGTGTCTCGTCCTGATGCGTAATCTTTCCAAAGTTCATTTGATAAATTAAGTCTGCTAGCGATATGCTTGAGTAAAAAATCGGAAAGTAGTGATTTTTTATCTGGATCATCCCTATGTTCTTCAGGTAACAAAGCAAGACAGAAAAACCGAACCTATTGGCTGGCTTGCGGTGCGTATTAATAAGCGCTAAATCCTGTTCGCTGAAATAAGTCATGCGGATCAGCGTCAGTTCATCCTTAGGTAAAGCTAGTAATGACGCTCTTTCGGACTGGGAAAGAATTTGTCTCCTAGACATATAGTTTGCATTGATAATTATTTTGTAGATTAATTTTCGTTTAAATTTTTATCGCATAATGGTACACCTCAATGAAATATCTTAAAAATTATTAAATTGAATCAATGAAATAACCTATATGCAATAGATTCAATGACATAACCTAAATACGATAAATTCGTTAGAATATGTTCATCAGAGCTTATTTGAGAGCTTCAGTAGAAGATCAGTTTGCAGATCGAACAAAAGAAATGCTCGAGCAGTTTGTTCAGGAGAGAGGACACAAAATCGCTAGCTACTACCGAGAAAATATCAGCGGAACAAAACTGGAAAGACCAGAACTGGGACGATTACTAATGGATAGTCACCGAAATGATATTCTACTAGTAGAACAAATAGATCGGCTGACCAGACTTAGTAACAGTGACTGGCTAACACTCAAAAAGCAGATTGAACATCATGAATTGAGAATTGTAAGCCTGGACATCCCAACTTCATGGCAGGTTTTGTCTGACAAAGAACCATCACAAAATGATCCAGTAACTCGTGCTGTGATTTCTGCCATCAATAATATGCTCATGGATCTAATGGCCGCAATGTCGTATAAGGATTGGTTGAGCCGTCAGCAACGGCAAAAACAGGGAATCGAAAGAGCACGTCAAGAGGGTAAATATCGTGGAAAACAGGCTGATCATGAGCGTCATCAGAAGGTAATATATTATCGAAGTGTTAAAAAACTAAGCATTCAAGATACCGCACAAGCTACCGGGTACAGCGCTTCGCAGGTATGTCGTATTCAGAAATTGTACTTTGTAAACAATGAAAAAAGCAATGCTAAGCACTTTTAATAAATTGCTGGAAAGTGAGAAAAGTAATGTCTGAAACATGTTGCTAATCAGGTAAATTTATACAATAACCTGGAAGAAAAAGAAGAACATCTTTAGTACAGGAAACAGCCTTAACGTACAATAATTTCTTATATCCAAGGAGACCCCCTATTGACTAATTTTTGCATGGGAAATCTCTCCTTTATCCGATTCTAAAAAAATTGGCAACCATATCATACAAAGGACCAATGGACGAAAAAAATACAATGGCAGCTACCCAGTGTAATAATTCATGAAATATCATGCCTCTATCCCTGCCAGTATTATACAAATAGGCCAATCTAAAGGCGCCCACTACACCTAGTAGCTTGGCTACCAAGGTTAACAATTGGTAGCCGCTTGCAATCCAGCCTTCAAGGGCACCTGTGATATCAAGTAATATCATTTTAATTCTATTTTAATATTATATCCTTACTTCGTAGGGAGTATTATAAACAAGCTAATGGGAAAGAATAGATTTACTCTAAAAAAATATATTCTACTTTTTTTATTTATGTTCGTTTATTATTTTTTCAACCATGTCCAATACAAACATTCTTTCTCTTCTACTATTTGCACAATTAGCATGTATACTCGCTTCTAACAAGCGATTTTCATACTGACGTGATAACTCATTTTTATTAATTTGGTCTTTTAACGAACTATTCACCCTACTTAACTCCTGAATCAACGCATTTAAATCTGAAATATCCCCATCATGTTTTCTTATTTTAGATTCTAGTTTATTTCTACTCTCACAGAGTTCTTCTATCTCCATTTCTAAACGTTGGTCTTCATATTTTCTTTCTCTTTGCTCATTTTCTATAGACCTAGTAGTACGATCTTTAAAAGCTTCTTCTCTTGCTTTATCTCTGTCTTTATTAGCCTGTTTTACTTCTGTTTCTCTTTTTAAGTCTTCTATTTTTTCAAGTACATCATCTAAAGATTGTACTATATCTTCCATACATGGAATATCTCTACATGATCGAAATATATCAGAAAAAGCACTAACCTCTTTTTCTAGTATTCCTGTATGTATTCTACGACCATCTGGTTCTTGGTTAGATCGAATATGACCTATTTCTTTATTCCAGTCATGCAATAACCTTGTGGTTAATACCCTAGCCTTTACTTTATCTTTAGTATCACTTTTGAGTGTCTGTAGGCTAGTAAGTGCATCCGTAGCTTGAGTGGAAATAGCCGTATCATGCTGCATATAGACCAGTATATTATGTAGGTTAGATTGTCTATTATACCAAGCTGGTTCTATAGCTTGTAAATTTTGAAAGGCTAATTCTGGATTTAAACTATAGTCCTGAACAATGGGTTTATAAAGCGATTTACTATCTTCAGATAATGCCTCTATCTTAGAGGCCAATCCTTCAAATAAGAAAATAGAAAGATCTATAGCTTCTGTTTCATGATTTGTGCCATCTGGATAAGTAACATCGAAGTAAATCCTTGGTGCACCATCAATTTTATCCATAAACGTATCTAACTCACCTAACCTAAATTTAAATGCACTATCTCCTACTGAAAGCATACCACCTGGTTCAACAGGCTCTCCTGTTAGCTTTAGTAAATCACCTACTATACCGCCTGATAGACGATAATTTGACAAAATAAACTTATCACTTATAGTATTAAAAGGAGCAATAACCTTTAAGTTGATATGTCTGTTATCCATACCATTCTCAATACTACCTTCTAGACTAGCAACTACTTTAAAGTCAGGATCCTTGACAACAAATGGCTGCTTAAAGGTCACTTCACGTTCATCTCCCTTTTCATTGATTATTGTGATGCTAGGCTCTAAATCCCCAACAAAACCACATGGATTAAACATTAAAGTATTGACGCCTACTGTTAAAGGCGTATTTGCTATCATTTCGTCCTTTCCTAGGATAAACTTACCTCCATTCAATTTAATGGCCTTGATATGGTAATTAAGCACCTTACCTGCATCAGTTAATGGACAGATCTTGAGTTTACATACCCTATCTTTAAACGGTAACAGAGGAGATTTTTCTGAAGCCATAGAAAGCTCAGCTGTAAAATTTTCAATTCTATGATCTTGAACTTTAACAGAAAAAGAATAGTCTTGTGTGGTATCACTTTTAGTATTGCCTACTGTTAAATGAATGGTATGATTTCCATCACTACCAGGTTTTGGGGCGTAAAAAAGGGTATTATTACCAAATTTAATCGGTTCATTGCTACATATTGTTTTTTTGCATGATCCTGTATCTACATACATAGTACCTTGTCCATCTGTCACACACCATTTAACTAATCTATATTTTTGCAAAGATGCCAACACGTTATCTGAAGTGATATTAATATGAATAGGTGTACCACCTTTGTCTTCTACATAAGCAACCTTGACATTTGTACCAGCCTTTAAAGCGTATAGAGGTTCATCCAGCCTTAACGAGCATGTTATAGGATCTCCTCCCTCTCTGTTAAAATCACAAGTCAATATAACAGCATCAATACTGACCTTATGCATATGACAAGTGTCTTGCTCATTAGGAACATAGTATAGAGGTGTATCACCATGTTGGACTATACTTCCTACTTTAAACGGCTCACCTATAGAAGCGTTCCCATCTATTTCAACACGCTTGAACAGTTTCCCTTCGCCACCTTCAACCCTAATACCCTTAATACGAAATTGGATCACTTCTGGATTAACATTCCATTTTTCATATCTATGTGGAGATTTGGGTTTATTGGATCTATCGTTATTCCATGCGTCGTCAAACTTAATACTCAAGATTACAGGAACTTTTTCTGCTAAAACAGGTGATACACCTTTTTCTGGTAATAAGGTATATTCATGCTTTGGTATCCAAATGATATCGTCGGCAAATTGCTGTCTAAAGGCCACTGTACAAGACCAAAAAAATAAAGAAGCAGTAATAAAGAATTGGGATACTATTTTTTTCATTTTAGTTCTCATTTTCATTAATTAACCATATATTCGTTATATTGAGTTGATAGTACATAGCAAAACTACTTGCTACATTACTGTTTCGACTAAATCAATAGATGTTTTTTAAAAAGTGATACGTAGTCCTGCCGAAAATCGATAATTAAAAACATCATTTTTATCCAAAAAGGAAATAGGAGCCTCTGCTAGTAATATCAACAACAAATAATCCGTGATATATTTTTCCACCTCTAAACCTAATTGGGCGCCTATATTGAAACGTTTAGAACAATGCTCCCAACAAGCATGGTGGAACTTATAGCTCCCTTGACATCCTATTAAACAATTCAGAAAGGTAGACTCGTAATAATTGAACAAATTATAATGGTAAGTATTGTATACCGTCAATAGGTTTTTGTTAGAAAAACCACCAGATAATTTCATATGCCATATTTCATTAATGTGATATGCATATCCTGCAGAAACCCCATGCATTTCATGCGAAACCCCATAATTGACTTCTATCCCATGACAACCATGTGTATGAATAGGTCTTTGCAAGACATAAACCCTATTAGGTTTACCAAATACACTAAAAGTCAAACCTAAAAAAACTATCAAGCTTGTTATTATTTTATTCTTAAACATGGTTATAATTTTGCGTGATAGTTTATATGTTCTAGTTCCTTTCCAAATAAAATCTTCTGCTTAACTTTTACTTCCTGACAAGCCAAATGCAGGTTGAATATCATCGAAATAGCCTGAACGAATACCGCCAGCTTCTGTTAAAACAAATAGAGGATCATCAGACGTACACACACGATCCCTAGGTGTTTTACATTCCACATTTTTACTATTTACCATAGCACCATGTTTGATAAGGGCTATGAATATCTTGTCAGATATATCCTGGCTAGTTCCTTTGAAAAGCATATTATCTGCTGCATAATGCAAAGGCGTATTATTTGTTCCAGGGTCTTGGTATATAGGATTAGCACCATAGTCCAATAACAAAGAAACCATCTCATAGTTAGACTGACGAACAGCCTCTTCTAAAGCAACATTGGAAATAGTTGCCTCATTTGGATTGCCACCTTTTTCTAATAAAAACTTTAACTTTGGCATATCTTCTTGCTTAACTGCATTTAACGTACTGAATGCACTCATGGTTGGAGTAGTAGCACCAGAAACTATTTTTTGAATCATATCTTCTGATAGACCCTTACGGCAAAGAGGACAGTTAATGGTTTGATGATTTTGTTGTTGGCTCAATACGTTTTGTGTAATGCATCTGAAATGAAATTTATGACCATAATCTATAGCTGATTATGCTCAATTTTTGGTTTGACTTTCGTTTCCAAACAAGTAGTAGCTAAACAGCTACAAGCTAAAAAATATAAATAACTTAATGATAATTTCATATATTTTTGCTATACTTAATAAAAATAGCAAGAATGTATGAAATTATTTCAAAACATACAAAAATTTTTAACTAAAAAAATATATCTACATATATTCCAAAAGTAGATCTATCTCTTCTTCTATTTTCCTTTGATTAGCTATAATATCTTCATTACTAACCTTTGTAACATCTGGTAAATCTTTTAACAGCTCATTTTTAAAATGTTTATCGTAGGACGATACCTCCTTAAACTGTTCCTGAAAAAATACGCTATCACTTTCTACTACTTTCCCTGCAAAAAATCCTACATCAAAACTTGAAAACTCATTAGGTTTTATCAATTCTTGCTCATGTATAGTGATATTTTCACCTTGCGTAGTATGATAACCTTGAGTATTACTGTGACAGGTTTCTGAGGAACTTGTAGACCTGATCGTATGTTCTTCCTTACCAAAGATGGAACTGGCATATCTAGAAGACTCCACACCACAGTTGCCTATAAATCGATTGCTTAGGGTCCCTTGTATCTTTTTAGCACCTATATTTCCATAGGTATCCTCTAGTTGGGCATTCGATTGTATGCAAGAAATGGTACTAATACCGTACTTTCTTGCCGTAGCTGGGACTTCTGATAAGCCTGGGATGTATAAGGTAGGTAGCTCATCTATGGCCACAAAATTCTTCGTTCTATTGTGCCCATACATAGATTTAAAACATATGGTAATCAGAAGGGATATCACTGGACTGAAAGCTGATTTGGCAGGTGGGAAGTTACCTATACAAATTATGGTTGGAGTAATATTATCGTTGATATTTAAATCTATTTCATTTTTACTCAATACCCAAAATAAGTTCTTATCAATTAAAGATTGTAAGCTTGTTTTAAAGCTTGCTATGATACCTATTAACTGACCAGATGATTTATCTCCGCCTTTATAAGCATCAAATATGGAACTTGCATAGGAACGGGCCTCTGAGTCTTACTCTATTAAACTCAATATTTTACCAAAAGGCTTAGTAGATAATGTTAACACATGTGGTAGTGTACAACAACTTTTTGCCTGATTGGATAAATAAGCGATAATGCCTTTTAGAAGGGATTTAGTACTTAAATACCAAAAATCATCTTTCCCGCCAGGATTAAGATTTTTTAATAATACGATTACATATTCTTCTAAATAGGCTCTATCCGATATGTATATAGGATCAATGGGATTGATGCGACTACTTTTATTCAGATCCGTAAAATTAATCGTCTTAAAAGCAATATCTTTCCTATTTTTTCTTGGTAATTTTAAAAATAGTAATTATATATAAATTTAGATAAGAAATAACTCTTTTTTGGATCTACTGGCGTACCTTCAAAATCATAATCATATACAAGTCCACAATAGCCTTTTCGTATCATTTCATATAATATTGGCTCTAAAATATATCTGGTTTTACCACTTCCAGGACCACCTAGTATATAAATTCCTCTCTGAGGATTATTGATGGGCAATAGACCATTTTTAGTAGGTAAAGCAATACTAAAAGGTGACTTCTTATCGTAAAATTTAGGACTAATAATTGAACTTTTATCTTTTTTTATGGAAGGTTTTATATCTCTATAAAACCAAAATGGAATTGCAAAAGCAGTAAAAAACAGTATAAATATATAAGGTATTAACCATTCGCGTGATTTTATAAAATCATACCTGGATAAACAAATACATATCCTTTCAAAAAATATAAAACAAAAGGAAAGAGTAATACTGCAGATACAAAACCATTATTTTTACCGAAAGATTTTGATAAAAATAGCTTTAATCTATCCCATGCCAGAAAACAAACAGACCCTACCAAAATCAGGCGAGTATAGCACCCAAGCCCTGAATAGAATACTAAATCAACTGCCCATTTCAAGTATCAGTCATTTATACAAATTCTACTGATTTTCAACCAGTAAAGTAACTGAAATAGAAATAAGGCTAGAAAAAAATAAAAAGTTAACATCAATGGTATGTCACTAATATTTTAGTGCTTTTCTTGTATGTCTTGACTTTTTCATTGTCGCACAGTATACCCTAGTAACTTCTTCTATTTTTTCTTTTATAGAAATATCAGATACTTTAAGAAAAGCATTCATATCAATTTCTGTTTTAACCAGCTTTGATACTATGATTTTAATTTTATCTTCCATATTTATATAATTTTTATATATTATATAATATAGCAATTTTTTCAAAAAATCAAAATTTTTTACTTTTATTTTTACATTTTAAATTATTTTCTAATTCTTCTATTTTTGAGTAAAACATTCCAGTTACCTCCACTATTTTTTCCTTTTTATATCCAAGTACTAACATTCTATTTGCTATTTCTAATAGCTTTTTTTTAGCTCCTAAATATCGTCCATAAGCGATAGGACTTATATCTTCTATTTCCTTTATAGACAGTCCAGATGACTTAAGGATTATATCCATATCGACTCCTTCTTTAATAAGTTTTTCTACCATTATTTTAACATTATTTTCCATATTCATATATATTAATTATTAAAATTACAAAGATTTAAATATAGTATAATTTTTCAAAGACTATGTCTTTTTACAAACACTTTTTTCCCATTAGCCTACTATTCACAGTGTCTTGTCTGGATAAGTGACGGGGCCTTATTTTAGTAAGGTTTAGTTAATCCTTGCTTCGCAAGGACCATTCGTTTTTGACAAATTATCGTTATCTTACGTTTAATGTTTTAGGTCGAGTAAATGGGAAAGAAGATTTGTTTTTTTAGCATGATGCATTTATAGGTATGGCATTCGCAACATTTAATATTAAGGGCTACCAGAAAGGATTAATAGGTATAGGTAAACACATAGATAGATCTTGTAAGGAAGCTAAAAAAACAGGTGTATTTGAGGATGAAGAAGAGAAAAGTTTGAATTCAGAACTAGGCTTACATATAGATCCCTCTAGAACACATTTAAACGAAGAGTGGGTCAATACAGGTGGTAAATCGTTATCTGAACTTGTTGATCAAAGGATATCAGAAGGCTATAAATTATCTAAAGCTATTCGTTCAGATGCTGTTAAATCCTTAGGTTTAGTTATGACTGGTAGTCATGATCGCATGAAAGAAATAGAATCCAATGAAAAGTTATTTGAAAGTTGGAAAAAAGCTAATTGGGATTTTTCTTGTGGGGCATTTGGTGGAGAAAGAAATATCGTTCGATTCTCTATACATAGGGATGAAAGAACTCCACATATTCATTGCGTAGTGGTTCCAATAACTCCAGATGGAAGATTAAGTGCTAAACATTATAGACATGGTACTGTTAAGCTACAGGGATATCAAAGTAGATATGCAGAAGCTATGGCCCCATTTGGCTTAGAACGTGGTATAGAAGTTTCATTAACTAGTAGAAAACACACCATCTCAAAAAAAGTGTCAATAAAATTGAAAGGGAGATAGCATCAGAAACTAAATACATAAACACCTTAAATCCATTTCATCGTGAACAAGCTAAAGAGGCGTTAGAAAAAGTACAGGTTAAGCTCCATTCCTTAGAAGAAGAAAATTCATGCCTTAAACAAGAAGTTATCTATTCTAGAAATACTCATAAGACACTTATTGAGAATCGAATTAAAGATGATCTAGAAAAAGTGAAAAGAGAAGTTAATTTAATTCAACATGCTGTTTCTATGGGTTATATTTTAGATAGAGAAAAAAGCTCTAAAACTTGGGCTGTTATGGAAAAAGAAGGTGACAAAATTTTGATTAAAAATAGTCCTAATCAAAATGATCACTGGATGTATAAATCTTTGATAGACGAACAAGAGAAAGGAACTATTGTAGATTTTATGCAAAAACGTGGGTTTAGTTATCAGAGTATTTGTAGATCATCCAGTAGACACTTAGATGATCGTGTTGTTAAAGATCAAAAATCTTTATCTGTAGAACTAGGGGATGTTTTCTCACAGCGTCATATCGCTCAAGAGGCGTTTAATAATAGGGTTGTCGAACATCAGAAAGGTAATTACTTGGCTTGTAGAGGTATTGATGCGGTTACTTATGGGTGTTATATAGGTGTTAAAGTAGGTAACCAAGCTGTGTTTGCCTTATATAGGGACATAGATAGTAACGGAAAAGGTACTATATGCAGTACCATTAGCTATCAATCTGATGCTAAAGTTTCCATGTCAGATGATGGATTTTTTAATAGCACTAAATACTTCCAAAAAGGGCTGCCTCTCGGGTTGTCTGTCTTGGTTGAGTCTGGTCTACCCGTAAAGCATATTGTGGTCTCAGAAAGTCCCATAGACGCTTTAAGCTATAAACAAATTCATAAGCCTTCGGAAGGTACTATGTATGTTGCTACTTGTGGTAGTTTATCTGAAGGGGTTAAAAAGGAGCTTGCGAACGTTTTTTCTAATGCTATGGAGAATGGGTGGTCTGTAACGCTGGCTTTTGATAGTGATAAGGCAGGTAGGTGTATGGATAAAGAGGTTCGTGAATTAGCTGATACGTGTCGGGTAAGGTGCAAATTGTCTATACCATTTTAGGTTAAAGACTGGAATGAAGAATTGGTATCTGATTTAGGAAAGCAAGAAATGCTTAGAAAACTCCAAAAGGAGTTGGTTACTAGTGGGCAGGAACATGAGTTGTGTAAGCAACGCGAAAGGGGGCTAACTAATAATGGGTATGGAATTGCCTTTCGATTAGGATAGTAGATCTTGTATGTGTCTATGTGTGTTTATTTTCTATTGACACTTCAGTGGACACTTGTATAATATTATATAATTGAATGTTAGTTATTCATATGTGCTTTTTTATAAAAAACGTATAAATATGTATAACTTACTCATAATCAGTAATATGCATGTTAACTAAAGTGTCTAATTGGGTATGTATAAAAATATACAGAAATATGCCTATAAATTATTCGTAATCAATATAATATATATTACTAATGTGTTTATATATATATATCTGTTCCAAGATAACACTTTATAAACATATAATACATTCGTAATCAACTATATATAATATTTATATCCAATATTTATGAATCTTCTGACTAAAGAATGTGGTATGAATATATAAAATGCTTTTTAATATATTTATTAACTGATAATCAATATATTATATCTATTCCAATAGTAGACTATAAAATTATATATTACACTGATTGTCAAACGGAGTAAGATAAATCCAGAATAGTAAGATATAGTAAGATGGAGTAAGATTAAAAACTAGATCTTACTCTATTTGATAATCAATTTAATATATCTCATATTTGCTATTAAGAGTAAGATTATAATCTATATAATATAATAGGATGTATATTAAGAATATATATATGTGTATATTATATAGATATATATAGCTATATGGTATTTATATCTTACTATTATCTCCTGTTTGTACATAATATATTTGATAATCAATTTATTTTGTTTAATACTTATCTTACTCTTATCTTACTCTTATCTTACTATTATCTTACTCTTATCTTGGTTTGTAATTTTATCTGTAATTTTATCTTTCTGGACAATTTTTTGTAACAACCTTTTATAGTTGCAATAGAAAATTAAACATATCAAAGGATAGGAAGAATTGTATCTAATAATTACTTTTAAGTATTGAAAAGTACACAAGTAAAAATATCTTGTTGTTACAAGATTTCAAAAACGTACGAATTAAGGATAGATTTACAAGAAAAAAAAACCACGCAATTTTCTATTGAAGTGGTCTTAATTTTATAATTTTTTCGAAAAATTTTTGATAAAACTTATATTTTAATATATTTGTTATATCAAATTATATAATGAATTATGGTTAATAAAAAGTTAAAATATTGTAATTATTTTTCTTCTAACCCATTCTTAATCGATGTCTTTAAAGTAGATACGTTTAGTATTATAATGCAATTATCAAAAGTAGCATTAGAATTAATGTATTACATATTTGATACTAAATCTTTTTTAGAGGACAAGTTTGTATTTGATATTAATGAATTTAAACAGTTTGCTAATAAAAAAACGGACGCATCAGCTACTCAAGCTTTAAGAGAACTTTGTTCTTTTCAAGTTATAGCAAAGACCACAACGTTTAGAGTTTATTGGGTTAATAAAAATATTTTTTTAGATGAAAAAGGAATGGAATTTTTGATAAAACGTTTGAAAACGAGAAGGAATATATAAAACTAGCCTCCCGAAGAAGGCTAGGTTTTATTTATTTGGTTGAGAACCACATGAATGAGAGAACTATCCTAGCTCGGGATTAATACTTTAGATTATGATCACAAAAGAAAAAATCCTGGAAAGGGTAGGTGGAGAGGAATATCTTATCCGCCACTTAGTTCCTACATTTAGTTCAAAAGTAAGAAAAAAAAATTACAAATCTATATTTTCAGAGAAAGATGATAAGCCAAGTATGTCCATCTATAAAGAAAGAGGTGTTTGGAAATTTAAATCATTTAATACAGGTCATCAGGGAGATGTCTTTAGGATGTGGGCAGATTACTATGGATTAGACTGCAGAACACAGTTTAAGGAACTTTTAGAACTCATTGACCAAGAGATGTGCTTGGGTTTGAATGCTGAAAGGAAATCGATAGTTACTCCAAAATCTATCTTTCCTAATTCACCCACTGTTAAAGACCCTGCAGCATCTTTTCCTTCTCAAACACTTCGTATTGAATACATGTCTGATTACGAATCTTTTATTTCTAGATTATATCTAAAATACTGGTTACAGTACGGTATTGACCAATCTGTTTTAGAAAAGTTTGATGTTAAACAAGTAAGTTTTTTATCTTATACTGCTAATTCGGGACGTTGTTTGTCTTTTAAATATTTTGAAAAGCATCAAGTTGTATCTGCCTATCATATATCTGGTAGAGTTAAAGTCTATATTCCAGAAATAGCATTTTCTTTTTCTAGTGATCCTTATTTTAAAGGTCAAAAAAAATCATTTTCGTATAAGAATCAAAATAAAGATGATGTTTTTGGGTTGGTTCAATTACCTGAAGGAAACTTAGATTATATACTGTTTACGGCAGGTGAAAAAGATTGCATGAGTGCTTATGCACATGGGTTTAGCAATGTTATTTCTTTACAGTCGGAGCACCAGATGCCTAGTGAAGATCTGTTGAGAGTTTTACGTAGTAAGACTTCCGTACTATTATGTTGTTATGATAATGATGAGGCAGGAAAGAATGCTTCTAAGAAATTACGAGATTCTTTTGGTATTGTATCTGTTCAATTGCCAGAAGATGTAAAGGATATAGCGGAATACTTTCAAAGGTATACTCCTAATGATTTTCAGCTACTTCTAGGTTATGGTGTACAACAGGTACAATCTATTACGGTAAATCCTATTGATACCCATAGGGTTAGAAGGTTAAGTAATACTAAACGCAGTAAAGTGAAATCTTATTTGAGTAATAAGTTTAATTTTCGATTGAATGTAGTTACTCAAGAGCGTGAGATGAGTACTAAACGTAATCCTGGTTTATGGGAAAAAATTAACGTGAATGAACTAAGGGATAATTTAGATAGACATGGTTTTGAGTGTAATTTGGACTTAATTAACTGTATATTAAAATCTTTTTTTGTAGAACGTTTTAATCCTATAGAAGCTTATTTTTTAACCTTTGAAGGAAATGAATTTGACGATGGTAAAGATTATATTCGTCGATTGGCGCATTACGTTCATTTAAAAGATCCTACGCCTTTTAATACTAGATATTGGTATATACATCTTAAGAAGTGGATGATTAGGGCTATTCGTACTGTTTTTGAACCAGAAGGTATAAATAAACATGCTCTAATTTTGTGCTCTCCTAAAGAAAATATAGGTAAGAGTTATTTTTGTGAATTTTTATGTCCTCTCTCTCTTATAAGGTACTATAATAGCAATCCAGTTATTAGTAATGAGAAGGATGCACAAAAGTCATTAATCAGGAACTTCATAATAAATTTAGATGAATTGCATCAGCTTCGTTCTAATGCACATGTAATCAAGACGTGGTTGTCCCAGCGTTATGTTAATATCCGTTTACCTTATCAAGAAGATGAAATAACAGCCTCTCGTATAGCTTCTTTTTTAGGTAGTACTAATGATGTTGAGTTTTTGCGGTCAGACTTGGGTCATAGTAGATGGATTAGTTTTGAAGTGGAGTCTATTGAATATATAGATGATGAAGCAAAATATATTTTAGAGAAATCTTGGGAGCAAGCTTATCATTTGTATAAACTAAATCCTGGTAGTGGGGAATTGAGTAAGGAAGAGTTATTAGAACTATCACAAAGATCTGATCAATTTACGACTAAATCTACAGAGGCTGAGTTGATGGTACAGTATCTTACTCCTTCTACTAAAGAACTAGGAGAATTCATGACGGCTACTGATATACTTAGATATTTACAAGAGATCGTTGGTATTACTATTAGACTGAATACTAAGTTAGTGGGAACTTCGTTAAGAGAAGCTGGGTTTGACCGGGTTATGCATAGTGATATAAAAAGGTATGGCTATTTTGTACAAAAGGGTTTGATATAGTGTTTTTATTAGCCCTTAGTAGGGCTGATTGATTACATGCATTTAAAGAATAGTGGTATTATTTAAATTAATTTTGCATACCTATTGACATGATTTTGGTTATGTCAAATGTTTATGGTTAGATTTAAGTTATGTGGGAAGTAAATTGGCTAGTTTTAGTTAATTAGGATTAATGTGCGTGTTAGAATCTAATTATGATTTGCATGTTCATATAATGATTTCTTGGATATTATTTTGTATACCTAAGGCCTGATTGTAATTTTAGAAAATCTTAATAGTCGGGTGGTCAATAACCAAGAACCAATAATCTCATTTTATCCAAATTAAGATTAATATATATTAAAATATATTAAAAATTAATCTGTGTTTTGAATATCTATTTTTTAACATAAAATTTATATAGTTATGAATGCAAAACTATTTTACACCTTGAATTTATTCGTTTGTATGGGAATCGGTGCTTGTAATGGGATGAATATAAACAGAATGGATAAAGATAGAGGTAGTAACGTGCCACGTGATTCAGGAATTGGGACTGAACCTAGTACTTCAAGTGGAACTAATGTTTCAAGTTCAGAACAAAATAATAAAAAAATACGGAAAGATACTGTAGAACAGATTAGCAACATGGTTGAAAAAGAGTTAGGTTGTAAATTTCCTGAAGAGTATAAGAATTTTTTAATTGAATATGATACAGTTAGATTAAAAAATATAGGTTTATGAGATCCAGTTTGTATTTTTTCTTTTAAAACCCCTGAGGATATAAAAGATGTACCGGATGTAGTATATCGAGAGGTGAGAAGGTATAAAAATAAGGCTTATTCCTTCCCGCGCAGTAGAAACGCAACAGAACAAGTTAATATACCTTTGTGCATAGCTACTCAGTCCGAAACTCATAGTTATAAGGATGGTGATGAAGATGAGGCTATGATATATTATTATATAGATCTTAGAGCCTCCGATCGTGGAGAAAGACCTTTAAAGATTTATAGGGTACTTCTCGATAATAAGGTAGAATCTACTCATATTGATAATATGAGTGATTTTATAGAATATTGTCAGAAGGTAAGTAAAGGAATTAAAAAATTTATAGAGGACATGGGGAAAAAAAGAACTAAAAAACCTACTTAAAAATAAGAGAAAGTAATCATATGATTGATAATAAATCTTATGGTTTATATCTATTGCGTTGGTTTTATTTAAGTTTAATTTCAACAGATGTTATTATTAAAATTAAAATCTGATAATAAATTATATTTATATACCTTTGCGTTTTCTTTATTATTGCTTTTTGGTTGTTGTTCTGAAAAAAAAGGAGCTTACAGAATTGATGTAATGAATCCAGAGTTATGAAGCATGAAAGCAAGTATACGTAGGTTTAATGTACCATATTCTTCTGTAGTAGCCCCTTATTGGAATAATGCTGTAACAAAAGGATTCTTATCTCCTACTAATCTAGAAAACTTTGATTCCCTTGAAAATAACAGTTTAGAGCGTAGCTTAGGGTATATATTTTTTAATACCCTAAGGGCTAGGTTGAGTAACGAGAGAGGTGTGAGCCATAGAAATTTGCAGATTTGGCAGGGAGGTGTAAACAATGTAACAGGGTTTGTGTGCCCTAAACCATGGAAATATGAAATTAAAAGAATTAGTGCGAGAGAATATGGATGCTTTTATTTAGACTGTGTACAGATGGGAGAGTATTTTTATGATGATAACGGGGACCCTATTAGAAATTATGATAAAATACGTAATCAACGTAGAGTTCCTTATATGAAAGTTTGTTATACTGATGGTAATCGAGAGATGCCTAATGATTTTGTTCTAAATATTGATCATTTACTACAAGATGATACCTATTTAGTAGAACTTTCTAAAGTTTTACATGATTTAAAAACAGATTATTTAGATCCTTTTATTACTTTTCAAACACAAACTAGTAGAAATCTTCCGCCAATTACCTATTGGAAAAACAGAGCAGATTATTTGAATGTAGATGATAATAATATTGATGAGTGTAAATGTTTGGGTAGGTTTCTGCCACCTACGGCAGCAGGAAATATAATTGATCATACGCACGATGATAATAATAAAATAATAATCAATATTGGAAAACAAATTGGGCTACTAAGATGATGAGAGACAATGTCGTACTGCCACGTAGGTGAGGCTATTTTTAGTATGTATAGTATTTTAAGAAACTTAAGACAAATGAATTTTTTTGAGTATAACCCAATCACTATTACTTAGACGGGTCAGCCGATCTATTCGTTCGACCAGTAAAATATCATTTCTGTGACTATCCATGAGTAATCGTCCTAATTCTGTTCTTTCTATTTTTGTTCCGCTGATATTTTCTCGGTAGTAACTGGAAATTTTGTGCCCCCTTTCCTGAACAAACTGCTCCAGCATTTCTTTGGCGCGATCTGCAAACTGATCTTCTGTTTAAGCTATCAAATATAGCTCTGATGAACATACTATCATCAATTTATCGTATTTAGGTTACGTCATTGAATCTATCGCATGTAGGTTATTCCATTAATGGAATATGACAACATTTTTGCTATATCGTTTGAGTACACCCTTATGCGATAAGTATTTAAACGAAAATTAATCTACAAAATAATTATTAATGCAAACTATATGCCGAGGAGACAATAGGCCATTTTCTGATTTTTGTTTTTAGTTCGCTATCTGTTAAAATTTACGAATTTGATTCGTTATTTATAATATAAGTTATTACTTTATAGTAAGTAAAATATAACAGATAATGAGTTGTAAATAATTTCTTCTTTTTAAGAATCATTTTTCTTTATAGTTCGTTTTATTAAATGGAAAGCGAATTCTTGAAATTATTATTTTTTTGTCTAATTTTTTTGGGCTACTATACTCTTAGTGCGCTTTATTTCCCGTTTTCTGAAATCACCTCTTAATATGTTTATTTATTAATACGTAAATCTTGATACTATTGTGATATTAATATTGTATATTTGATTAATTATCATTAAGTATGATATGTAATTAATATTAAAAAAGTATCTATATAATATTAAATAATGTTTATTATGACATATAAAATATATTGTAATAAATCTATAGAAGTATAAAAATGATATATGTAATAGGTGGTATTAAAGGAGGATCTGGTAAATCTACTATTTCTACAAATTTGGCAGTTTTAATGGCCAAAAAATTCAAAGATATTCTTTTAATTGATGCAGACGATCAACAAACTGCTTCTGATTTTACTGTGTTTAGAAGTGAGACAATGAAAGATAACTTGTATTATACATCCATTCAATTATCATAGAGCAGTTCGTGATCAAACAGTAAAGTCAAGATCAAAGTATGACCATATTATTATTGATACAGGTGATAGGGATACTACTAGTCAACGCGCTGCTATAAGCATTGCTGATATTTACTTAGTCCCATTTGTTCCTAGATCATTTGATATTTGGACCATAGAAAAAGTATCCACATTAGTAGAAGAAATGAGGATTATTAACCCAAAATTACAATCATTTTCTTTTATCAATAAGGCTGATTTTAGTGGGCAAAATAATAGTGAGGCTGCTAACCTTCTTAAGGAGAATAAAACGTTGGAGTTCATAGATATTTTCATAGGAAACAGGACGTCGTTTCCAAATGCATCTTCAAAAGGGCTAGCAATTACTGAAGAAAAGCCTAAAGATATAAAAGCTATACAAGAATTTAATGCTTTATTTAATTTTATAGTTAGTATTAATTTAGATTCAATTTAAAATTAAATTAGTATTATAATAATAATAAAATTATACTAAAAAATGGCTATTTCTAAAAAATCACCTTCTTGTGAGCGTAAAGTGAGTGATCTTATAAACAAGGGGGTACTGTTCCTAATAATAGTAAAAAAGAAGAGCGAATTATACAAAATATACAATTAAGATTACCCAATAGTCTAATTCAAAAGATTGATAGTCAATGTATAAATGATTACTATCAAGTAAAAAGATCTAGACATAGTTGGATATTGGATGAAATTTTAAAGAAAATTGATAGAGAAAGTGTGTAATTAGGGTACTAGGAAAAACCTTTTCTAAATAAACGTTATGTGGATCCATTTATCAGGATATTCCTATATAACATGAGACTATTTGAGTAAAAAATAGAAATCTATAATAGAAACTAAAATAAATACTTATTTGTAATGTATAATAATTTAAATATATTATATTTGTACTTATAAATACGATTAAGTAATTATCGCAGATTATTTCTTTCCAATATTTAAATCTTTTTAGTAAACTATCTTTATGACAGAAAGACTAAAACACGATGGGCTCGCTAAAAAAATTCTCTCTGATCCAATAGCTGCTCAGGAGTTTTTAAACTATTATTTACCAGCATCATGTAAATCATTACTGGATCTAGACACCATTAAAATTGAAAAAGAATCATTTGTTGAAGAAGATTTGAAGCAAAAATTCAGTGATTTAGTATGCTCTATCAAAACTAAAAATAATCAGCAAGCTTTTGTGTATGCCTTGATCGAAGCCGAGGTGAGCCCTAAGTATTGGACAGCCTTTAAGTTATGGAAATACATCTTCCTCTTACTAGAAAGGCATAAAACAAAGGAAAAATCCAAATTACCTTTGGTAATACCGATAGTGCTCTATCACGGTAACAGGCCTTTTACTGTCCCAAAAAATCTATGGGATTTGTTTAGTGAACCTAGTCTTGCTAAAGAACTTATGGGAGGTGATTATCAATTGGTAGATATCTATGCTATGCCAGATAATGAAATCAAAAAGAAGGCACACTTGGGCATGATGGAATATTTCATGAAATATGTTCACACTCGTGATATGCTTAAGTTATGGGATGAATTTTTAGAAAATTTTAAATCATGTATTGTCCTAGACAAAGAAAAAAGTTATCTTTACATAAGAAGCTTTTTATGGTATAGTGACAGTAAATTACCTGAAGATCAGCAGGCTGCTCTAGAAAATATTATAACAAAGCATCTACCTAGTGAAGATAAAGAAGATATTATGAGAACTATAGCACAAAAATATAGGGACGAAGGTATCCGAATAGGGCAAGAGAAAGGAAAGTTGATGGGTATTCAGATAGGGCAAGAGAAAGGGAAGTTGATGGGTATCCAAATAGGACAAGAGAAAGGGAAGTTGATGGGTATTCAGATAGGGCAAGAGAAAGGGAAGTTGATGGGTATCCAAATAGGACAAGAGAAAGGGATACAGTTAGGAGAAGAAAAAGGTAAACTAGAGATAGCCAAATCCATGCTCTTACGCGGCTACCCTATAGAGGATATTATTGCTCTTACTGGTTTACCTGTATCTCGTATCGAGGAACTTGTTTAGACTTATTTATATCCATCATCTTCCATATATTATATTTGGGTTGAAAGATTCCAGTACTAAGGAAATCATTATTCACCCAATATAGATCTGGATCTTTGGTTTTGGCTAATACCTTCTTAGCGCATAGTTCTGATATACCGTCACAGGGATATTCCATATTTATATATATCATAAACCTATTAAATTCATTTAGCTTAAATAAGAATTTTTCTTCTTTAAATGAATGTTTACACATTAAATATTTTATGATATTCTTAGCTTTATTTGACAATTCATCTATGAAAAACTCATCGAATTGTACCTCTGAACTGTAGTTTAAAAAAGGGTTATAAGCAAACTCCTTCACGTCTTCTAGTTTGTATTTTTCACTCATTTTCATTTAAAATTTACTATTTCTTTTGATTTTACTTTTAACGATATGCTGTATTAGATCTTTGTTTAACTTTTCACTGTAAAGCTCTGCAATAGCTTCTTTATCATTTTTAGACACCTCTTCCGATTCCACTTAAAGTCTATTGGGGTCTCCTTGGATATGGGAAATTATTGTACGTTAAGGCTGTTTTTGTATTTTTCTATGTTAGCCTTTTAGCCCGGCTGAACATACTGTTCAAGATACGCTCATGCAAATCGATGATCTCATCTGTAAGTGTAGCTCTGGCTTCTTCAATCACACATATTAGAATAGCGTATCGTCTGCTTGATGAGAACTTAGTCAAATCTCGGCTACTCATATTCCGACCCTCACGGGCCAGTTTCAGTAACCGATTCTGATGAACTAAACGTCCGATCCCTACCGGTAAGTCTATTGCCACGATCGTATTCAAGCGTTCAATGTGCTGTAATACATTTTTTCCGTTAATTTTACCAGGAGGTTGAAGAATCCAAGATAGACGTGAAAGATGATTATTTGATGCAGAAGGCTGTCTAGATTGATTTTATGCTCTGATATAAGTTGAGCATTCAGTTCCGAGAATACTATTTTATCACCAGCAGCCATGGCCTTTGAGCACGTTCGCTCCAGTACATCAATAGTGGGAATAATCACGCAATTTCGTTGCATATACTTTAGAAGTTCTTGTGCAAGAAGAATACCCTTGTCAGTGCGTTTTGCAAGTGGAATTAAATACGAAATGTAATCATTTTGAATCTGTTTTGTAAATTTCTTTAGTCCTAGATAGTGGTATAGTTCTATTAAATGTTCCCTGCGAGTGGTGTCTCGTCCTGATGCGTAATCTTTCCAAAGTTCATTTGATAAATTAAGTCTGCTAGCGATATGCTTGAGTAAAAAATCGGAAAGTAGTGATTTTTTATCTGGGATCATCCCTATGTTCTTCAGGTAACAAAGCAAGACAGAAAAACCGAACCTATTGGCTGGCTTGCGGTGCGTATTAATAAGCGCTAAATCCTGTTCGCTGAAATAAGTCATGCGGATCAGCGTCAGTTCATCCTTAGGTAAAGCTAGTAATGACGCTCTTTCGGACTGGGAAAGAATTTGTCTCCTAGACATATAGTTTGCATTGATAATTATTTTGTAGATTAATTTTCGTTTAAATTTTTATCGCATAATGGTACACCTCAATGAAATATCTTAAAAATTATTAAATTGAATCAATGAAATAACCTATATGCAATAGATTCAATGACATAACCTAAATACGATAAATTCGTTAGAATATGTTCATCAGAGCTTATTTGAGAGCTTCAGTAGAAGATCAGTTTGCAGATCGAACAAAAGAAATGCTCGAGCAGTTTGTTCAGGAGAGAGGACACAAAATCGCTAGCTACTACCGAGAAAATATCAGCGGAACAAAACTGGAAAGACCAGAACTGGGACGATTACTAATGGATAGTCACCGAAATGATATTCTACTAGTAGAACAAATAGATCGGCTGACCAGACTTAGTAACAGTGACTGGCTAACACTCAAAAAGCAGATTGAACATCATGAATTGAGAATTGTAAGCCTGGACATCCCAACTTCATGGCAGGTTTTGTCTGACAAAGAACCATCACAAAATGATCCAGTAACTCGTGCTGTGATTTCTGCCATCAATAATATGCTCATGGATCTAATGGCCGCAATGTCGTATAAGGATTGGTTGAGCCGTCAGCAACGGCAAAAACAGGGAATCGAAAGAGCACGTCAAGAGGGTAAATATCGTGGAAAACAGGCTGATCATGAGCGTCATCAGAAGGTAATATATTATCGAAGTGTTAAAAAACTAAGCATTCAAGATACCGCACAAGCTACCGGGTACAGCGCTTCGCAGGTATGTCGTATTCAGAAATTGTACTTTGTAAACAATGAAAAAAGCAATGCTAAGCACTTTTAATAAATTGCTGGAAAGTGAGAAAAGTAATGTCTGAAACATGTTGCTAATCAGGTAAATTTATACAATAACCTGGAAGAAAAAGAAGAACATCTTTAGTACAGGAAACAGCCTTAACGTACAATAATTTCTTATATCCAAGGAGACCCCCTATTGACTAATTTTTGCATGGGAAATCTCTCCTTTATCCGATTCTAAAAAAATTGGCAACCATATCATACAAAGGACCAATGGACGAAAAAAATACAATGGCAGCTACCCAGTGTAATAATTCATGAAATATCATGCCTCTATCCCTGCCAGTATTATACAAATAGGCCAATCTAAAGGCGCCCACTACACCTAGTAGCTTGGCTACCAAGGTTAACAATTGGTAGCCGCTTGCAATCCAGCCTTCAAGGGCACCTGTGATATCAAGTAATATCATTTTAATTCTATTTTAATATTATATCCTTACTTCGTAGGGAGTATTATAAACAAGCTAATGGGAAAGAATAGATTTACTCTAAAAAAATATATTCTACTTTTTTTATTTATGTTCGTTTATTATTTTTTCAACCATGTCCAATACAAACATTCTTTCTCTTCTACTATTTGCACAATTAGCATGTATACTCGCTTCTAACAAGCGATTTTCATACTGACGTGATAACTCATTTTTATTAATTTGGTCTTTTAACGAACTATTCACCCTACTTAACTCCTGAATCAACGCATTTAAATCTGAAATATCCCCATCATGTTTTCTTATTTTAGATTCTAGTTTATTTCTACTCTCACAGAGTTCTTCTATCTCCATTTCTAAACGTTGGTCTTCATATTTTCTTTCTCTTTGCTCATTTTCTATAGACCTAGTAGTACGATCTTTAAAAGCTTCTTCTCTTGCTTTATCTCTGTCTTTATTAGCCTGTTTTACTTCTGTTTCTCTTTTTAAGTCTTCTATTTTTTCAAGTACATCATCTAAAGATTGTACTATATCTTCCATACATGGAATATCTCTACATGATCGAAATATATCAGAAAAAGCACTAACCTCTTTTTCTAGTATTCCTGTATGTATTCTACGACCATCTGGTTCTTGGTTAGATCGAATATGACCTATTTCTTTATTCCAGTCATGCAATAACCTTGTGGTTAATACCCTAGCCTTTACTTTATCTTTAGTATCACTTTTGAGTGTCTGTAGGCTAGTAAGTGCATCCGTAGCTTGAGTGGAAATAGCCGTATCATGCTGCATATAGACCAGTATATTATGTAGGTTAGATTGTCTATTATACCAAGCTGGTTCTATAGCTTGTAAATTTTGAAAGGCTAATTCTGGATTTAAACTATAGTCCTGAACAATGGGTTTATAAAGCGATTTACTATCTTCAGATAATGCCTCTATCTTAGAGGCCAATCCTTCAAATAAGAAAATAGAAAGATCTATAGCTTCTGTTTCATGATTTGTGCCATCTGGATAAGTAACATCGAAGTAAATCCTTGGTGCACCATCAATTTTATCCATAAACGTATCTAACTCACCTAACCTAAATTTAAATGCACTATCTCCTACTGAAAGCATACCACCTGGTTCAACAGGCTCTCCTGTTAGCTTTAGTAAATCACCTACTATACCGCCTGATAGACGATAATTTGACAAAATAAACTTATCACTTATAGTATTAAAAGGAGCAATAACCTTTAAGTTGATATGTCTGTTATCCATACCATTCTCAATACTACCTTCTAGACTAGCAACTACTTTAAAGTCAGGATCCTTGACAACAAATGGCTGCTTAAAGGTCACTTCACGTTCATCTCCCTTTTCATTGATTATTGTGATGCTAGGCTCTAAATCCCCAACAAAACCACATGGATTAAACATTAAAGTATTGACGCCTACTGTTAAAGGCGTATTTGCTATCATTTCGTCCTTTCCTAGGATAAACTTACCTCCATTCAATTTAATGGCCTTGATATGGTAATTAAGCACCTTACCTGCATCAGTTAATGGACAGATCTTGAGTTTACATACCCTATCTTTAAACGGTAACAGAGGAGATTTTTCTGAAGCCATAGAAAGCTCAGCTGTAAAATTTTCAATTCTATGATCTTGAACTTTAACAGAAAAAGAATAGTCTTGTGTGGTATCACTTTTAGTATTGCCTACTGTTAAATGAATGGTATGATTTCCATCACTACCAGGTTTTGGGGCGTAAAAAAGGGTATTATTACCAAATTTAATCGGTTCATTGCTACATATTGTTTTTTTGCATGATCCTGTATCTACATACATAGTACCTTGTCCATCTGTCACACACCATTTAACTAATCTATATTTTTGCAAAGATGCCAACACGTTATCTGAAGTGATATTAATATGAATAGGTGTACCACCTTTGTCTTCTACATAAGCAACCTTGACATTTGTACCAGCCTTTAAAGCGTATAGAGGTTCATCCAGCCTTAACGAGCATGTTATAGGATCTCCTCCCTCTCTGTTAAAATCACAAGTCAATATAACAGCATCAATACTGACCTTATGCATATGACAAGTGTCTTGCTCATTAGGAACATAGTATAGAGGTGTATCACCATGTTGGACTATACTTCCTACTTTAAACGGCTCACCTATAGAAGCGTTCCCATCTATTTCAACACGCTTGAACAGTTTCCCTTCGCCACCTTCAACCCTAATACCCTTAATACGAAATTGGATCACTTCTGGATTAACATTCCATTTTTCATATCTATGTGGAGATTTGGGTTTATTGGATCTATCGTTATTCCATGCGTCGTCAAACTTAATACTCAAGATTACAGGAACTTTTTCTGCTAAAACAGGTGATACACCTTTTTCTGGTAATAAGGTATATTCATGCTTTGGTATCCAAATGATATCGTCGGCAAATTGCTGTCTAAAGGCCACTGTACAAGACCAAAAAAATAAAGAAGCAGTAATAAAGAATTGGGATACTATTTTTTTCATTTTAGTTCTCATTTTCATTAATTAACCATATATTCGTTATATTGAGTTGATAGTACATAGCAAAACTACTTGCTACATTACTGTTTCGACTAAATCAATAGATGTTTTTAAAAAGTGATACGTAGTCCTGCCGAAAATCGATAATTAAAAACATCATTTTTATCCAAAAAGGAAATAGGAGCCTCTGCTAGTAATATCAACAACAAATAATCCGTGATATATTTTTCCACCTCTAAACCTAATTGGGCGCCTATATTGAAACGTTTAGAACAATGCTCCCAACAAGCATGGTGGAACTTATAGCTCCCTTGACATCCTATTAAACAATTCAGAAAGGTAGACTCGTAATAATTGAACAAATTATAATGGTAAGTATTGTATACCGTCAATAGGTTTTTGTTAGAAAAACCACCAGATAATTTCATATGCCATATTTCATTAATGTGATATGCATATCCTGCAGAAACCCCATGCATTTCATGCGAAACCCCATAATTGACTTCTATCCATGACAACCATGTGTATGAATAGGTCTTTGCAAGACATAAACCCTATTAGGTTTACCAAATACACTAAAAGTCAAACCTAAAAAAACTATCAAGCTTGTTATTATTTTATTCTTAAACATGGTTATAATTTTGCGTGATAGTTTATATGTTCTAGTTCCTTTCCAAATAAAATCTTCTGCTTAACTTTTACTTCCTGACAAGCAAATGCAGGTTGAATATCATCGAAATAGCCTGAACGAATACCGCCAGCTTCTGTTAAAACAAATAGAGGATCATCAGACGTACACACACGATCCCTAGGTGTTTTACATTCCACATTTTTACTATTTACCATAGCACCATGTTTGATAAGGGCTATGAATATCTTGTCAGATATATCCTGGCTAGTTCCTTTGAAAAGCATATTATCTGCTGCATAATGCAAAGGCGTATTATTTGTTCCAGGGTCTTGGTATATAGGATTAGCACCATAGTCCAATAACAAAGAAACCATCTCATAGTTAGACTGACGAACAGCCTCTTCTAAAGCAACATTGGAAATAGTTGCCTCATTTGGATTGCCACCTTTTTCTAATAAAAACTTTAACTTTGGCATATCTTCTTGCTTAACTGCATTTAACGTACTGAATGCACTCATGGTTGGAGTAGTAGCACCAGAAACTATTTTTTGAATCATATCTTCTGATAGACCCTTACGGCAAAGAGGACAGTTAATGGTTTGATGATTTTGTTGTTGGCTCAATACGTTTTGTGTAATGCATCTGAAATGAAATTTATGACCATAATCTATAGCTGATTATGCTCAATTTTTGGTTTGACTTTCGTTTCCAAACAAGTAGTAGCTAAACAGCTACAAGCTAAAAAATATAAATAACTTAATGATAATTTCATATATTTTTGCTATACTTAATAAAAATAGCAAGAATGTATGAAATTATTTCAAAACATACAAAAATTTTTAACTAAAAAATATATCTACATATATTCCAAAAGTAGATCTATCTCTTCTTCTATTTTCCTTTGATTAGCTATAATATCTTCATTACTAACCTTTGTAACATCTGGTAAATCTTTTAACAGCTCATTTTTAAAATGTTTATCGTAGGACGATACCTCCTTAAACTGTTCCTGAAAAAATACGCTATCACTTTCTACTACTTTCCCTGCAAAAAATCCTACATCAAAACTTGAAAACTCATTAGGTTTTATCAATTCTTGCTCATGTATAGTGATATTTTCACCTTGCGTAGTATGATAACCTTGAGTATTACTGTGACAGGTTTCTGAGGAACTTGTAGACCTGATCGTATGTTCTTCCTTACCAAAGATGGAACTGGCATATCTAGAAGACTCCACACCACAGTTGCCTATAAATCGATTGCTTAGGTCCCTTGTATCTTTTTAGCACCTATATTTCCATAGGTATCCTCTAGTTGGGCATTCGATTGTATGCAAGAAATGGTACTAATACCGTACTTTCTTGCCGTAGCTGGGACTTCTGATAAGCCTGGGATGTATAAGGTAGGTAGCTCATCTATGGCCACAAAATTCTTCGTTCTATTGTGCCCATACATAGATTTAAAACATATGGTAATCAGAAGGGATATCACTGGACTGAAAGCTGATTTGGCAGGTGGGAAGTTACCTATACAAATTATGGTTGGAGTAATATTATCGTTGATATTTAAATCTATTTCATTTTTACTCAATACCCAAAATAAGTTCTTATCAATTAAAGATTGTAAGCTTGTTTTAAAGCTTGCTATGATACCTATTAACTGACCAGATGATTTATCTCCGCCTTATAAGCATCAAATATGGAACTTGCATAGGAACGGGCCTCTGAGTCTTACTCTATTAAACTCAATATTTTACCAAAAGGCTTAGTAGATAATGTTAACACATGTGGTAGTGTACAACAACTTTTTGCCTGATTGGATAAATAAGCGATAATGCCTTTTAGAAGGGATTTAGTACTTAAATACCAAAAATCATCTTTCCCGCCAGGATTAAGATTTTTTAATAATACGATTACATATTCTTCTAAATAGGCTCTATCCGATATGTATATAGGATCAATGGATTGATGCGACTACTTTTATTCAGATCCGTAAAATTAATCGTCTTAAAAGCAATATCTTTCCTATTTTTCTTGGTAATTTTAAAAAATAGTAATTATATATAAATTTAGATAAGAAATAACTCTTTTTGGATCTACTGGCGTACCTTCAAAATCATAATCATATACAAGTCCACAATAGCCTTTTCGTATCATTTCATATAATATTGGCTCTAAAATATATCTGGTTTTACCACTTCCAGGACCACCTAGTATATAAATTCCTCTCTGAGGATTATTGATGGCAATAGACCATTTTTAGTAGGTAAAGCAATACTAAAAGGTGACTTCTTATCGTAAAATTTAGGACTAATAATTGAACTTTTATCTTTTTTTATGGAAGGTTTTATATCTCTATAAAACCAAAATGGAATTGCAAAAGCAGTAAAAAACAGTATAAATATATAAGGTATTAACCATTCGCGTGATTTTATAAAATCATACCTGGATAAACAAATACATATCCTTTCAAAAAATATAAAACAAAAGGAAAGAGTAATACTGCAGATACAAAACCATTATTTTTACCGAAAGATTTTGATAAAAATAGCTTTAATCTATCCATGCCAGAAAACAAACAGACCCTACCAAAATCAGGCGAGTATAGCACCCAAGCCCTGAATAGAATACTAAATCAACTGCCCATTTCAAGTATCAGTCATTTATACAAATTCTACTGATTTTCAACCAGTAAAGTAACTGAAATAGAAATAAGGCTAGAAAAAAATAAAAAGTTAACATCAATGGTATGTCACTAATATTTTAGTGCTTTTCTTGTATGTCTTGACTTTTTCATTGTCGCACAGTATACCCTAGTAACTTCTTCTATTTTTTCTTTTATAGAAATATCAGATACTTTAAGAAAAGCATTCATATCAATTTCTGTTTTAACCAGCTTTGATACTATGATTTTAATTTTATCTTCCATATTTATATAATTTTTATATATTATATAATATAGCAATTTTTCAAAAAATCAAAATTTTTTACTTTTATTTTTACATTTTAAATTATTTTCTAATTCTTCTATTTTTGAGTAAAACATTCCAGTTACCTCCACTATTTTTCCTTTTTATATCCAAGTACTAACATTCTATTTGCTATTTCTAATAGCTTTTTTTAGCTCCTAAATATCGTCCATAAGCGATAGGACTTATATCTTCTATTTCCTTTATAGACAGTCCAGATGACTTAAGGATTATATCCATATCGACTCCTTCTTTAATAAGTTTTTCTACATTATTTTAACATTATTTTCCATATTCATATATATTAATTATTAAAATTACAAAGATTTAAATATAGTATAATTTTTCAAAGACTATGTCTTTTTACAAACACTTTTTTCCCATTAGCCTACTATTCACAGTGTCTTGTCGGATAAGTGACGGGGCCTTATTTTAGTAAGGTTTAGTTAATCCTTGCTTCGCAAGGACCATTCGTTTTTGACAAATTATCGTTATCTTACGTTTAATGTTTTAGGTCGAGTAAATGGGAAAGAAGATTTGTTTTTTTAGCATGATGCATTTATAGGTATGGCATTCGCAACATTTAATATTAAGGGCTACCAGAAAGGATTAATAGGTATAGGTAAACACATAGATAGATCTTGTAAGGAAGCTAAAAAAACAGGTGTATTTGAGGATGAAGAAGAGAAAAGTTTGAATTCAGAACTAGGCTTACATATAGATCCCTCTAGAACACATTTAAACGAAGAGTGGGTCAATACAGGTGGTAAATCGTTATCTGAACTTGTTGATCAAAGGATATCAGAAGGCTATAAATTATCTAAAGCTATTCGTTCAGATGCTGTTAAATCCTTAGGTTTAGTTATGACTGTAGTCATGATCGCATGAAAGAAATAGAATCCAATGAAAAGTTATTTGAAAGTTGGAAAAAAGCTAATTGGGATTTTTCTTGTGGGCATTTGGTGGAGAAAGAAATATCGTTCGATTCTCTATACATAGGGATGAAAGAACTCCACATATTCATTGCGTAGTGGTTCCAATAACTCCAGATGGAAGATTAAGTGCTAAACATTATAGACATGGTACTGTTAAGCTACAGGGATATCAAAGTAGAT
>NZ_VMBH01000004.1 GCF_007559345.1 Cardinium endosymbiont of Dermatophagoides farinae | reverse complement strand
TCCAGTTGGCTTGATTATGTAGAGAATCTAGCGCATACTGTTGATCACAGCTTCTAGTTAACGCTATAGTTTGTAATTGTCTGTTAGTTGTATTCCTTAGATATCGATATACTAAACAACTGAGTAAAATGGTTAATCCTATCATTGTTTCTGTAGTTATCAACTCTTTATAACTTACAAGGTCTAAATGAGGCGGTATCCATCTATATATCAATAATACAAAAGATAGCATGACTATTGTTATAGTATATGGTAATAATAGACTACTTAGACCTATATTTACTATAAATAGTGCGCAAGACATAGGTGAAAAATGGCTTAATTTCATATAGGTGATGCCAGAAATAAAAAAGACAACACATAACAATATAGGCCATAATCCATGCAAAAAACGATTACCTTCCTGTTTATAAGCGTGAAATGTAGGATAGATGGTTACTATTGTTCCTATAGCCATGACAGCTATATACCAGTAAATGTAGGAAAATATATATACTTTCCTCACATAGAAAAGTAGTATGGAGCTGTAAATAATAAAATAAATGCCTGACGCTATGAAAGTAGTAGCGTTTTTAGGAAATGTATCCTTCCAATAAGAAGTAGTAAAAATTGATTGAAAATAATATAGCTTTCTTAACCACCAACGTTTGGTTTCTTGGTTTTGTAGCTTTACTGGACTATCATCTGGAATACCCACCCATCCTGTATTTGGCTTTTTAGGTAAGAGGTAATGAAAGATCAATAAAATGAACGCACCATATATAAGGATAGAAATACATCACGTTCTCTTATAGCTTGCCCTTTTATAAAGATATGATAAACCGTCATAGCTGTGTTGATGCCCATCGACCATAAGACAGCAGCCGAACGGGGTCTAAATCCAAAACAAGCCATAATCATTGGAACTGTAACCGAAGGAGTATAGAAATAAAATACTTTATTTAAAAATTGTCTAATATTGCTCATGTGTAATGTGATCAGAATAGTAGCTATACCTATTAAACCAGAGGATATTCGTACAACTCTTAGAGAATATTTATCGGTTCGTTCTCTAGAACAGGTTATGAAAGGCCATATATCATTAGCAAATAACACAGAACCTGTATGCAAATAAGAGTCAACAGTAGAAATACATAAAGCAATAATAGCTGTTATAAGCAATCCTTTGATTCCAGGAAAATGATTAAGCTGAATAATATAGTCTAGTATTTTTTGTTTAGGTGGAACACTATTGCCACTTGTATATAAAGCAGCAATAACAACTAAAAATAGTAGCGAAAAAATGATCCGAATTGTACCACTTTTAAAAAATACTTTGGTGGCTTGTTGAATAGAAGAAGACATAAAAAACGCTGGATTTGAGCTGGATCAAAAGTAAATATGGAATGCCAAATGAAATAAGCAAATAAATGAACTAAAGAATTATCCCATGTAGGAGAGAGATCCCAAGTAGCTATTTGAGATAAATTAAACTGTGACATATTGACAAATTTTTGCCAATTAATCCATGTATTTTGAGCATTGTATAAAAAAGTAAACGTTAAAATAGGCAAACAAATACTGAAGAAACAAAATTGATAAACATCTGTTAGTGCTACAGACCTAGCCCCACCTAAAATAGTGTAAGCTGTAACGAGTAGTCCTAAAATGACTGTGTAATAATTAGCATATGCTGGTGCATTACAAGAAGTAATAGATTCAATAATAATTAAAACTAATCTTAAACTGAGCAGAAACCTTAGCTATCGTTACTATAATACCAAAGATGGCCGTAAAGTATTCGAACGGATCTTCCACATTAGCCTACCCATAGATTCAGCAATGGAAAAATCTCCTAGCCACTCTTTCATTCTAACAATAATAAACGAGAGGCAAATAAAAAACCTAAGTGGACTACCTAAACTTAGTAGTAACATATATAAGCCTTGATAGTAATAACCAGTCAGTTGGGTATGTAAAAAATTCCCTCCATATATGGTAGCTATTAAAGAAATAGTAACCACCCAAGTAGACATATTTCTACTGCCTACTGCATAGTCTCTAAATGTAGTAACTGATCTACTACAGTATAATCCTATTGCCAGTGTAGTTACTAAGAATATATTATAATCAATAGGTCTATATCCATGGCTTATCTATATTTTCACGTTTCTAGCAAAACACTATAATAAAATTTATTGAATACTTCCATCCTGAATGGTAATGGCATATAATATTCATTTAATTTTTGTATTAAGTGTTATAATATATGTGCATACATATACATATACTATATAATGGATAGTAATCAGATTAGAAGAAAAATCCTATTTGCTATGTTTCGTTTATGTATACTTTTTTATCTATGTCCTGTTGCTTGTAGCTACATGGCGCATAGGACTGGCATGTTGCCTAATAAAAACCCGATGCCTAGTCAAGTACAATTGGAATATGGCTCAACAGTGTGTAGTTATGACAGCAAAACTATACTTGAAAGAAGATTAGAACAAAATATAAAGGCCAGTGTTGGTGTTTTACTTTGCTATACTAATGATAAACAAGAAAGTTTGTCTTACTAGGTAGAGAACGAGTAGGAAAATGTGATGGGGAAACATGGTGTGAATTAGGTGGAAGTGTGGAAACAGGTGAAAGTTTTTTTAGAAGCTGCTATTCGCGAATCAAAGGAGGAAAGTGAAGTATATATCAGTTAGACCCAAATGATTTATTGAATAATGGTGTGGTTTGTTATAGTGAGCATAAGAAAAAGATGGGTGTATTAGAGAAGAAGTATATATCTTACTGAAAGTAAATGATTTTATCCTGCTGATGTATTATGTAAGGCAGTCAATCATCAAATAAGGATACTTATAGGGAGAAAGATGACTTTAAATGGGTTTCATGTGATAGTTTATGCAAAGTCGAACATAATCTTTGTGTATTAAAAGATATAGACGGTAATGCGTATACGTTTACGATAAGAAAGTTTTTCTACGATGCATTAAAACGAGATGCATTCCTGGTGAAATTAAAATCTGTAATGTAACTATAAGTGAATCATACAAATCATAACGCATGGTTTATTTATTATAAATAGATGAACATAATTCCCAAATATGATTTATCACATAATGGATCTAATAGGTGCTTAGCATTAAAAATTATATAAACAAGCATAACAAAATGAAAAGATTACACTGTACAAGTAACAGCTAGAGCGCTAATAGTAAAAAATAGGAAATTGTTACTTGTGAGCAATGATTATAGGCTTTGTATACACCTGGTGGGCACTTAAACCCAAGTGAAATGCTTCCAGAATTATGGTAAGAAGTAAAGGAAGGAACTGGAATTGATGTTAAACCAAACCAGATTGTCTATGTTGCAGAATTTTTTGATAAAAAATGTAATGTACATAAGATAGAAGTCTACTTTACTGCAGAAAAATAGTTGTAGATGAGCTTCCTAAAAATTGGTTAGATCAAGATGGTCTGGTTAAAACCTATCAATTTTTTGATGTTCAAGACTTGAAAGATATCCATGTTGTACCAGCCTTTTAAAACAGGAAAATGGTTAAATTTTGGTACTGATGTTTATCAAGGATCAGAGAAGAGATAAGGTAATATTATATAGTAGAGAGATGAGAATCTTTCTAAAAGATTATGTGTAATAGTTAAGGTTTAACCTTACGCTTGTTGCAATTTTATGTATATCAATAACAACTATTATATGTGAACTTTGTATCAAAAAATTATCAAACCAAAACTAGGCTTGTCGGAATCATCTAAACCCTTATAAAATACATCATCAAACTGTACAAACATAGGTTATATCAGAGATAGAGGAATGTAAAATCAATCTACCATTTCAGTGGACTAACGCTACTCACAGCTGCTATCACACTATGGAATACAGTCTATATAGAAACGTCTATCGATTCTATTAAGCGCAAAGTACTCAAAATAAATGATAAACCATTAGCCCACCTACCTACGTTAGGATCAGAATGTGAGTAGTTACCCTTAATACCCTAGATTAATCAAATCCTTGAGCCTAAAATCAAAACCGTAATTTTCTGATGATTCGAGTCTACTAGTACAAAATTATTTTTACTACAAATTTTAATTAAAAACATAAAAAATGTATGTATACAAAAAAATAAATTATTGAAAATGAAAATAAAATAGTTATTAGCTATACTCCTTCTTATTTTTAAAATCTCGTATCAGTGCGTCTAAGGTCATAAAAAGGTGATGCTTATCCTTATCATCTAGTTTAGATATCTCCTGCATCCTAACCATCATATCTTTATCTAATTCAATATCTGAAATTCCTGTCAAATAGTCCAAAGACACTTCAAGAGCTTGTGCTATTTTAACAGCCATCTCTATAGTAGCCTACCTCACCACGCTCATATCTACCATAAGCATCCCCATTAATACCTGTTTTTTTGCCTAAATCTGATTGAGACAACTTTTTTCTTTTTCTAACTAAGGTTAATCGCTCTCCAAAACTCATTTTTTATGGGACTTAATAGATTATTAATTATGCAGCCAATAAATATACACACAAAAAAATACTTGATAAAAACAGGATACTATTGTATAGTACATACATATTTATTAATTTTACTACAATTATGTAGTATTTACACTATTCCAGTAAAACCAAAATCGTGTCCATATTTATTGATAAAATAGTCCGTCGAATAAAGATTCAAAAATTATACCGGTCTGGTAAAGACGTTCCAACTATTCGTTTGGAGGGAAAATGGATAAAAAGGATAGGATTTGAAATAGACGAAATAGTGACTGTTAATATTAGAGAACGATTACTAATCATAGAGCCTACAGAAAAAAATATGAAGGAGATAGTCAGATATAAAAGTCATTTAAGTGCGGTCAAAAAAACGTTAAGTTAAAAGGAATTTCACAAGAACTTGAAAATATTTAAAAGATAAAATACTTACATAAGTCTAATACCTTTTATTCCTAATAACTTTTATCTATTTGGTAGTCCTATTAGTAGTCTATTTGGTAGTCCTATTAGTAGTCTAATAGCAGTCTATTTGGTAGTCACATATATACTATTAGTAGTCTAATAGCAGTCTATTTGGTAGTCACATATATACTATTGGTAGTCTATTTAGTAGTCCATTTAGTAGTCAAACTAGTATATTGATTTCCTGACTAGAAGCAGTTATGTAATACAAAAATTATATGAATCTAATTTGCAGTATATACCTGATAGTCAAATTATAAATTTGATTAATATTAGCATTAACAACAAGAAACCAGTTCATCAATTTTATTTGTTTAGTAGTCAAATTAGTAGTCAAACAGCCTTGTTATAGTAGTTGTAATTATTGTTAAAAAAATAAAAAAACAACTATAACTAGCGTGGGGGTATTAAATTTGTAAACACATCAAAAAATTATTTAAAGTCTTGCCAATTTGTTATTTATAGTTTAAGTTTATGTAGTTATTTTTTATATCACTTAAACCATATTGAACCGTAAATTTAGATGCATCCAAAAATGTTAGCTATAGAAGCAGCCGATATATTGGGCGTTAGCGTCCAGGCTATTCATAAACAACTCAAGTCGAAAAAATTAGCCTACAATAAGCTTCGCAATAGGGTTTATTTTGAATACGAAACAGCTATAAAAATGTTTGCGCCATATAAACAACCCTGTAAAGTTGTTGTGTTTGTTTTGGTTAAGGGTGGTGTAGGAAAGTCAACTTTATGTCGCGAAACAGCTATACGTGCAACCTTAATGGGTAAAAAAGTTTTAGTTATTGAAATTGATCACCAAGGGAACTTGACTAAGTCTTTTGGTATCAATGCTAATGATTATCCTGTTTTGATTGATTTATTGGATGATAGTTTAATTAAGATAACGAACTCTACAGTTAATGTGCTACCTGGATTAGATATTTTGCCGAGTCGTTATGATAACTCTGTGCTTGATAACTTTATTATGTTAAAGCAAGTTCCGCTTCAGAAAGTACTCAAGTCCAAGGTTGATCCTTTACGTTCAGCCTATGATCTAATTTTAATAGATTGTCCACCTTCTTTAGGTCAATCTATTTCTGCTGCTGTGCTTACATCTGATATGGTTGTTCTTCCTACGACTCCTTGTGACTTTAGTGATTCTGGTATTGATATTACGGTTAACGAGATTAACCGTATGTGTAATGATCACGATATGCCGAAGATTCCAATGAAAATTATTCTGAATCAGTTTGATAATAGAGAGAAGGATTCAAGAGATACCTATTCTGATTTAATTAAACACCATCAATATGGTGAAATGATGTTTTCTGGTTATATCAGGAAGTGTAAGGAAATTGAAAAATACAGAAGACGCAAATCAACGGTATTTGATAGTACTGCAAGCACAGCAGGTAGAGAGGATATTGATACTTTTACGCGTGAACTATTAGAAATGCATAACTTGAAAAGTAACCATATTGTTTCCCATTTCACTAATCCAGAAATGATAAAAGGTTATTAATAGATAAATTATGACTGCTCCAGTTTTTACCCAAGATGGAACCAAGAAAAAGTTTGTGCCTAAAAGAAGGGCCCTTACTTGCTTCAGAATGAAGTTATCAATCAAGGTATAAATAAACCCATTAGTTCAATAAACGATTCTTCCCAGACATTAGATGATACGTCTATAAAAATAGTAGTTAGTAAAGGTAGTGAAAATAAACTGGTCGATAAAGGTCTAGAATGTAGTCAAAATAGTATCAATACGAAGTTGAATTATCATGAAGAAGTCTCTAAACTTTGTGGTATTCAAAAACGCATCGTTAGATATTTTGTTAGTTGTTGTACGGTTAGAGGGAATCTGTTACAGGTCCAGTAACGATTGAAACTTTATCTAGTGTTACCAACACAACTAAAAAAACCTTGAGGAAAGTTGTACAAAGGATCATTGAAAAAGGTCTTATGGAACGGGTTGGTGGCAAAACTGGGAAAAGTGGTTTTTCTGTTTTTAGTTCGATAAGGCGTTCGTTAATGCTTTTAGGTTGCAATTAGATTTAGAAAGTAGTCAATCCTTTAAGAATACTTTTTCCTTAGTGAAAAAAACTGAATCTACAAAAACGTCCTTAAATGAAAATCATTCTTTACCCAAAGAATGGAAAATATAGATTGTAGAGATCTTGAAGAAATAGGATTTGGCCTTCCGCAAATTCGTCAAATTTATAGTAAAGGTACTAATACAGCAGACACCGTTCAAACTTCTATTGATCACTTTTCTTTTGCCCTTCAGAACAAATCTGGCACATTGAATAAGTATAAAAATAAGTTGGGAACGTTTATGTCTGTTTTACAAAAAGGTGGGGCTTGGGTTGAGCATGATTATATGTCTCCTCAAGAAATAGCACTTAAAAAGTTGGCTAAACAAAGAAAAGATAGGTTAGAAAGATTAAAAAATTTAGAGGAAGACTTTTTTTCTAATGCGTTTGAGTTATGGTCATCCGGTTTAACAGAAGCAGAAAAAAACGGAATAATTCCCGATCATGTTAAGAAAGCACTTTTTGCTAAGGATATACAAAAAATAATAGCTTTAAAAAGCTATTTCAAAGAACATTTCTGGAAGAGTAATATGCCAGATGAATTGAAAAAAATTAAAGAAGAAATGAATACGTTATAGTTCTTGATAAAATTGAGGCTATAGTAGCTAGTAATCTGGTTAAATGCTATAAAAACTGTCTACCTTTCAGTGTTCAAATTTAAGGGAACGGCATATAATGGAAAGCCTTCAATTCAGTACAAAGTACTACTCAAACCTGAGGCAAGAGGTATTATTCAAAGAATAAATCATGCAACTACATAGGGTCAGAGAACTAGAAAAAGAAAACGATAAGATCCTTTTTAAGGAAAAAATAAAAGTCTCTAGAATAGAAAGTAAAAAACAGTGAGAGTAGAAAAGAAGTATAGAAATCGCTAAGTTAATGCTCCAAGAAGATGAGTCAGTAGACAAGATCATGCGCTTCACTGGTTTATATAAATCTGATATACAACAGATTCTTTAATTTTTAACCCTGTTAATTTGTCTTAATGTATTGATCAAATGACTAAGAAGAGAAATAAGAGGAAAAATAAAAAAGAGGAACTAGATAAACCTCATGATTACGCTTTTAAAAATACTTTTTGTAATAAGGAAGCTATGCTAGATTTTCTAGCTGCTAATTTACCTTCCGATCTATTTATAACAATAGACCAAGAAAATTTAGAGTTGACGGATAAAAGCTTTGTTGATCCAGTAGGTAGAAGAGGAGAATCTGATTTAGTATTCAAAACCAATATAAATGGAAAGGAAGGGTACTTGTACACGATTTGCGAGCATCAATCTACTGAAGATTCGTATATGCCACTTAGGTTTCTAGAATATAACGTTCAGTTGTTGCGTCAGCATCTAAAAGAGAAAGGCAATGTTCCTTTACCGGTAATATTAAACATATGCATATACAATGGAAATAAGCCCTATAAAGGCTCAAATAGTCTACTATCTATGTTTTCAGATCCTGAATTAGCTAAATCGTGCATGTTTGATAAATTTTATCTTGTTGATCTCTATAGTACCTCTGAAGACGAACTGATTAGCTATAAAAAGGCTGCTTTTGCAGTGATGGTGCTCAAACAAGGCATTTATCGTTCGTTTAATCAATGGTTTGCTAATCATATCAATCTAATTGTAGATTTTTTAGAAAAAAACTATATTGTTTATGCTAATGTAGCTTTTTTGTATATGTTAAAGGTAGATGATGATCCAAATTTACTAGAAACCATTAAGAAATCTAACCCTAAATTAAATCAAATTGCCATGTCAGTAGCTGAAAGATTAAGACAAGAAGGAGAGGAAAAAGGAAGACAAGAAGGAACCCAAATAGGTGAAGAAAAGGGAAAACTAGAAAGCAACATAGAGATAGCTAAATCTATGCTTTTGCGTGGTTATCCTGTAGAAGACATTATCCTTCTTACCGGCCTGTCTCCTTCTCAGATTCACGACCTTGTATAGGCCTTTTCTATTAATTGTATCTTATACCTAAACGTTCCCATTCAATTCTTATACTCTAACTGAAATACTCCTACGTTTGGTCTTAACCCAATCAATTTATACATACTTAACTTTCTTAACTTTTTCTAACAATTTTTTATCTCACACTTCCTATAGCCCATCATATAGATTAGCTAGCTTATCTATCTATCTATCTATCTATCTATCTATAATCCTAGTTTTACTATTTTTTGTATGAGTCAATTTATCTGTTTTAATGTGTATGCTGTAAACAGATGTAGCCATGACTTCCTTATTTGGCCGTAAAGCATTTTTAAGACGTGTTTTTGTTACACAAAAACCCATCTTGCTCTCTTCGGTCGGTTGATATTACGGTTAAGTTTATTTAAATTATTATCGTATTAAGGTCTCTTTAGAATGGATATCTTGGTTCTAAATCCGTTTTGGGTATCCTGTTTTTTTAATGATTTCTATGTAAGGCATTCTGGTATATTTACTTATTTATTACTTGCCATGCGTCCCAAAAAGGTTACTCATAAAAGCTCCACCTTATCCATTCGGCTTTATCCAACAGAAAAAATAGCCATCAAGTTACTGGCCAAAAACTGTGGACTATCCCTGAGTGATTATTTACGTAAAATAGGTCTCAATCAAACCATCAAAAGCCGATTCACCCCAGAAGAACTATCCGTCTATCAAATGTTAGTAGACTATCGAAACCACTTTAGCCGCATCAGTAACCTTATTAAAGACCAATTAGACTTTAAAAAAGAAGTCCGATACATCATCGAAAAAATAGATCACCATCTCAACAAGATTAGCAAATGAACATCAAAAGCAGCTCCAATTTGAGCCAAAAGGTTTTAATAGAAGTATTGATTCAAGAAATAGAAAGCCTCAAACGAAGTAAGAAAGATTATGAAAAAATATTATCCATTACCACTGATCATCCCAATAGATTAGAGGCATTACATCATCAACCCATTCCCATAGATATAGGCCCCATGCAAAAAGAACATGCCAATATTCTTCATACCTTAAAACGTTTTATTACCATTCCAGTCTGGTTATGGGTTATATTGTCCATATCCGTTATCAGTCTATTCTTAAGCAGTTGGTATAATTACCATCAATATATTCTTCGATGCGAATTAGAAAAAGGATTTAAACACTACTATAATGCTTACCAAAAGTTATCCAAAACAGAAAAAAAATGATTTCCATAGGTAAAAGTATCAGTCACATCGGCGCCAGCATCGCCTATGCACAAAAAACCGAAAAAGGTATTCTGTTAGATAAAAATATTGTAACAGAAACTGCCTATGGTGTTTCCAAAGAGTTTAAACTATTTCAAGATATGAATAGTAGGTGTGAACGGAATTCCCTTTCTTTTGTTATTTCTCCAACTATAGAAGATGGTCGTCAACTATCCCATGAAAACTTAAAAACTATCAACCAATCTTTTTTAGACAAAATGGGCTTAAAAAACCATCAATACATCTCCTTTGTGCATTCTAATAAGGCACATAAGCATATTCACGTTTATGTAAACAGGATTAGTAAATCAGGAGAGGCTTATAAAGGCAATTACATCAGCAATCGTTCTTCTCGTGCTGCAGAAACTATTGCCTATGAGATGGATTTAACCTTAGCCAAAGATGTGCAGAATGATAAAACCAGAGATAAGCTTATGCAAAACTCTGCTATACACAATGTTAAAGAGCTTGCCAAGTCTGTATTAAAGGACCGTAGCATCCGTTCTGTAGATGCGTTTAGTAATTCTTTTAATACAGAAGGTGCCCGTTTTAATATTAGGACCGAAGCGTATCACAACAAACAAGGTGATTTTCAAGGTTTACGTTTTTATATCATGCAAGCAGGAAAAGAAGAACGATTCAAAGCCAGTGAAATAGACAGATCGTTATCTAAGCAAAATTTTATGAACATATTAAATAAACACAAATCCTTGGATCAATCTAAGGGTTTATCTATCTGATTTTCAAATCTTATATATTATGATAAAGTTTATTTTAAACATTTTTATTAGGATATTTCATCGTGATAGAAAAAAGATTTTGCTTTTTTTATCAATATTCATTGTTTTATGCTTCACTACTATATATGATGTGTTCGTCATATTTTATCTTAAAGGTAAACCAGTCTTTCGTTCATTAGACTTATGTAATAAGTGGATGTTATTGGCCATATTGTTAACGTTTATTTTATTTAATCGTCTCATTCCTGACACTTCTGATCTACCATCCGAGGATAAGCAGTTTTTGCAAAGCAGTACGCATCGTAAGTATAAAAAGCAACCATATCTTGATTGTTTTATATGGAAAGGACAAAAAAGAGGATTTATAGTATTGGATAGTCTATCTCAGGGTATATATATCGAAGGGTCTGCTGGTTCAGGAAAATCAAGTTCTGTTATGGAACCTATTATTTACCAAGCTGCTGATATGGGTTTTGCTGGATTTTTATATGATTTTAAAGGTAATCCACCAACTTTGTCTGCTCATATGTATCAGGAGCTTTTAAATAAACAAACTAAATTCGCTCATATTAATATTACCAATACGCATTTATCCCACCGTTGCAATCCCTTACATCCCAGTTATTTGCCTTTTAAGCTTTACGCTCAAGAATATGCAAGTGCCATACTTAAAAATTTAAATAAAGAATGGATGCACAAACAAGATTTTTGGTCAGATAATGCTATTGCATTTTTTAGTGCGATTATATGGTTTCTTAAAAAGCATCATGGTTCGTTATGTTCCTTACCACATGCCTTACTGGTTGCTATGAAGGATTACGAACAAAGTATTGCCTTACTATCTTTAGATAGGGAAACAAAAATCATGATAGAGCCTATTCATACTGCCTACAAGAATAATGCAGAAAAACAGCTAGCTGGTGTATTTTCTTCCTTGCAATTGCCATTTAATAAGATATATACCAAGGAAATCTTTTGGGTACTTTCTGGTCATTTGAGTGATCAAAATACCGTCGATTTAGATGTTAGCAATCCTGCGCATCCAACGATGTTGACTGTTGCTAATGATCCCAGGTTAAGCGACTCTTTATCTTCCATTATAGCCCTGATTGGTACGGTATGCATGAAACATATAAATCAACAGGGAAAGAATAAGTCTATATTCCTCTTAGATGAGGCTCCTACGTTATTTATTCCGGGTTTAGAGAATCTACCTGCTACAGCTAGGTCTAATAATGTATCGACCATTGTATGTGTGCAAGATTTCGAACAACTCAAAAACATGTATGGAAGCAGTAAGGCAGAAGTTATTAGAAATAATTTGGGCAACCAGTTCTTTGGTATGACCAGCAATTTAACAACCGGTTCCTACGTTTCTAAAATGGCAGGTTCTTATACAAATGTTAGGACTTCTATAAATATGTCGGACAAAGACGATACGGTTACTAAGTCACTAGGTAAGGAGTCCTACTTGACACCTAATTATATAGCTTCTCAGCCTCCAGGTCATTTTACCATAAAGGTGGCAGGTAATAAGCCTCAGTTTATAGCTACTCATCTTAATAATTCTAATTATCCAATAGTATCGATACCAAGTAAGTTTGATAGTGAACTAGGTAGAAAAATTGAAGATAATTGGGAGCGAATACACAATGAGGTAGATAGTATATTTAGTAAACAGGGGGTTAAAGTATAAAATGCTTTTTGCTTTAATGTTCGTGTAATCCTAATCGTGGAACACGATTAGGATTAGTAAACTAATGGGAAAGATAGGTAAACGTGGTAGTAATGAATATACTCTTGGTAAGTTTTTTCCCATTTTATTGGTTTATATGCCGTTAAAAAATGAATCAAAACAAAAGAATTCTAAGTTAATTAAAGTTTAAAAGTAAGATCAACGCAATCAGAAATTAAAATAAAAAAGTTTAACAAGATAAAATTATGCATAAGATAGATGCATTACCTATTGGCTATTCAGATGTTCAATCTGTGATTGAAACAGGCTACTACGTAGATAAAACACGATATGCACAAGAGTTAATAGAAAATAGAAATCCTGTATTTATAGCCCGGCCTAGGAGGTTTGGCAAGTCTTTGTTTATCGATACATTGGATACGATATGTAGAGGAGAGAAAGAAGTGTTTAAAGGGTACCACATAGGTAATCCAGAAAGCGGGTATGAGTGGAAAAAATATCCTATAATCAAAATAGATTTTTCAGGCATAAACCATAATCCGAACTGCTTGGAAAACAGTTTAAAAGATGAGTTAACCAGAATAGCTTTCTCGTATAGTGTAACTATTCAAACGAAAGATATACAAAGTGGATTAAAAGATTTAGTGGAAGCACTTTCCAAGCTCAATAACGGTTACGAATCTAATATCGTAGTCCTTATAGATGAGTATGATGCCCCAATGGTTAATTTAACAAAAGGTTCGGACTTAGAACAGGCCAATATTAAGGTTATGAAAGATTTCTTCATGACTTTAAAATCACTCAATAAACGTTTTAAGTTCACTTTTATTACTGGCGTAAGCAAATTCAGTTTATCGGACGTATTTTCAGGGGCTAATCATTTAAAAGATATTACCATTGATGCTTCTGCTGGTGCTATGTTTGGTTATACGCAGCAAGAAATCTTAACCATATTCGCAAAAAGATTGGAAGATATTGCTAAAAAATGTGGTACAAAAGAAGATAAAAAAATATCTACATCAGAAGTAATGAGGCGTATGGCTACTTATTACAATGGATATAAGTTTTATGAAGATGGAGCGAGTGTCTATAACCCTTGGTCTACGCTAAGATTTTTAGATTCTGGTAAACTAGAAGACTACTGGTATGAATCAGGTAGTCCAACTATGCTTATAAACCAAATGTTAGCAGATCCTGATAGATTTGAACTAAATGCATTACCGATTGATGCTTATAGATTTGAATTAATGTATACCGGTAGTAGAAATGAAATTAGTTTGAAAGCATTGATGTTTCAAACTGGATATTTAACGATAGATGGTTATGAACCATCTACAGGGGTTTATAAGCTTAAGTTTCCTAATCAAGAGGTAGAAAAGGCCTTTACGCAAACGGTTAAAGATGCCTTGGAACGGCGTGTTAAAGACTATTTTATATCAACCCAGGACCAAATAAAAAGCACTTTACAAGCCAAAGATATTGAGTCCTTTATTATCGCTATTAACATAGCCTTTTCCAGTATCCCTTACTACATAACCAGTAAAACAGAAAAAGATTATCATAGTAACCTTCATATGTTACTTTATGGTTTAAACTGTTTAGATGGTATTAACAGTCAGGTGGCTAGTGAGTCTCCTTCTAGTAAAGGTAGAGCAGACATAGTACTTACTATTGGTAGCATAGTTTATATCATAGAGATCAAGTATAAATCAAATGATAAAGTAGCCTTACAACAAATTAAAGAAAATAGGTATTATACCTCGTATTTATGGAAAGCTAAAGAGATTATCTTATTAGGTATTAACTTTGACCAAGCAACCAAATCTATAGATAGTTGGGCCTATGAAACAGTAAATAGAGAAGAGCTCAGAAAGCAGATGAACAAGTAAGATAAGTTTTATCTCTCGTAATGCGAGCGAATCTATCCAGTGCAATTGTTAACAGGTATACTGTATTCAGAAATTTTATAAAAACCTGAGCTAGGTATAAGAAAACAAGATTAGCTTACAATAATTTCAAATACCCAAGGAGAACTCTATTTAACATGTGGAAGTGTCAGTTTATGTCATTTGACATATAATAGATACATGTGATTTATTTATATATATGGTTACCAATAATATATATATTAATCATCTAGTTTGAACGTGTTGATCTACTATTTCAATTTCTATAAGTATGTGTCGAAGCATGTGACACATATACTTACACATCTAATTTTTAAGATTAATAATTATAATTGGTTATGAGATACTTTATTTTATAATCGTGTGGTAAGGTGGTAAGATATAATGGCCAAGATTTCTAATCTTACCACACATCTTACCACAATTTTTTAAAACACATATGTGTTGATAATCAGAATTATATATATAAAGTATATGGTAATGTGGTAAGATGGTAAGATAATATTATATATAGATATTAAGAAATACATACGTACACATACATATGTATGTGTATTTTTATGTGTAAATATTTACTAGTTTGTATAAACTCATTAAAATCTTACCATCTTACCACAGTTTTTATAAAACATTGATTTTCAAATTAATATTTTATAAAAACTGATTTTTTATTCTTACCACAAAGTTACCCATACTTACCTCAAGTTACCACATCCTGTTTTTTGGTATGTAAGTATATTTTTAATTGTATACGTATTTGTTTTGATTAGTATATTATTTATATATTTGTGTATATATTTATGAAGTTATATGATACGTATTTAATACTATTAGTATTTTTGCCTGTATTTTGCGGTTGAGGTTGATATGTAATCATGTTACCATGAAATTTTTTGATAACAATTAGAATAAGATGAATACAATGAAATGTTTGAGGGATTTTAAAGAACATGCTGCTTCTCCTTTTTTGGAAAAGCATGTAAAAGAATTTGATATTCCGACTGTAATGTTGAACCTATCTAAGTCTTCTCAAAAATTTATCAAGTACATGTTAAATAGAAACTTGTTCAGCGAGGAAAAGATGTTAATAGATATAGATGATTTTTTAAGTGTATCGGGCTATAAGACCAAAACATCTGTATTTAGAATTCTTAAAGAATTATGTCAAAAAGATATATTAGCTAGAACCAAATACAGATGTATATACTGGGTTAATAGTGGACTTATTGATAAATCTTTGGATAAGTAAGTATGCGTAATTCTATTAGAATGAGCTTTTGTGATATTAACTCAATCTTAATTTCAGATCAAGTATTTCTATACGTGTGTGGTAGGAAATGTAAGGGTAATAAATAAAAATAGCCTCCCAAAGAAGGCTAATTCTTATTTTTAATAAATGAGGCTTGAAGGACCTATTTTAAATGTAAGAATTATTCTATTTGGTAACAAAATTCAAAGTATGTTAACAAAAGAACAAGTTCTAGAAAAAGCAGGTGGAGAAGAAAATCTTATACGCCACTTAGTTCCTACATTTAACCCAAATTTACGAAAAAAGAACCATAAGTCTATATTTTCAGTAAAAGACTCTAGACCAAGTATGTCTATTTATAAAGATAAAGGCATATGGAAGTTTAAGTCTTTTAATACCGGACATCAGGGTGATGTATTCCGTATGTGGGCAGATTACTATGGTTTAGATTGTAAAGCGCAGTTTAAAGAGCTTTTACAGCTGATTAATCAGGAAATGTTATTGGGATTAGAAAACGATTCTATCCAAGATTTGAGTTCTTTCAAACCTATTATTTCTAAAGATTCAACAGATATAGGAGAGAATCGAGGATCTCTACCTTCTCAAATACTTCATATTGAATATATGCCTTATGGTAATAGTGATATTTCTCGTTTGCATTTAGAATACTGGACTCAGTACAATATTTCTAAGCCTGTTCTAGAAAGGTTTCATGTTAAACAGGTTGGTTTTCTATCTTATACGAGTAATTCAAATCGTTTTTTGTCTTTTAAGTACAGAGAAAAAAATCAAATTGCTTCTGCATATGATATTTCTGGTAGGATAAAGGTTTATGTTCCTGAAATTAGTTCATCTTTTTCTTCCGATCTATTTTTTAAAGGACAAAGGAAATCTTTTAGTTACAAGAATCAAACGAAAGATGATGTATTTGGGTTGTCGCAATTGGATGAGGGTACTTTAGATTATGTTTTATTAACTGCTGGAGAAAAGGATTGCATGAGTGCTTATGCTCATGGGTTTAGAAATGTTATTTCTTTACAGTCAGAGCATCAAATTCTGAGTGCTTCGTTATTAGAAGAATTGAGAAAGAGAACTTCTGTTATTTTGAGTTGTTATGATAATGATGTTGCTGGGATTAATGCATCTAAACGCTTAGAAACTTCTTTTTGTATTGTTTCTATACCATTACCTGTAGATATAAAAGATCTGGCAGAGTATTTTCGTAGTTATTCATCTGATGATTTTCAGTTACTTTTAGACGTAGCTATAAAAAAAGCTATGCTCTTACCTTTGCAGAAGTCTTTTGGTACGAAAAGTACTAGGGTAAGTAATAGTATACGTAGTAAAGTAGAACACTATTTAAGTGGAAAGTTTGATTTTCGCTTAAATGTTGTTACACAGCAGTGTGAGATTTTAGTTAAAAGTAAGTGTGATATATGGGAAAAAGTGAATGTAAGTGAGCTTCGTGGACATTTAGATCGTCATGGTATATCTTGTTCCTTAGATGTTATTAAATGCATACTTCGATCGTTTTTTGTTAAACAATTTCATCCTATTCAGTGTTATTTTTTGTCATTTGAAGGAAGTGAGATAAGTGGTAATATAGATTATATTTTAGAGTTATCGAGCTATGTTAAGCTGAAAAATAGAGATACTAGTCATGCTAAGTACTGGTACACGCATCTTAAGAAATGGATGATTAGGGCTGTTCGTGCAGTATTTGAAAGAGATGGTATTAATAAACATGCTTTAATATTATGTTCTCCTAAGGAGAATATAGGTAAAAGTTATTTCTGTGAGTTTTTATGTCCTCTTTCTTTAATAAGCTATTAGGGGTCTCCTTGGATATGGGAAATTATTGTACGTTAAGGCTGTTTTTGTATTTTTCTATGTTAGCCGGTCGTAGAGGTCGGAACTTACTTAATGTTTTTTTACGCTTTCTTGTTCAGATATAATCTCCTGTCAAATTGATATGCTCCCATCCTAATGGAGATAGATGTGATAACAATTGATCATTGATTTTTATTCCCTGTTTTTTCAGAGAGTCTACAGCTCTTTCGATGTAGACCGTGTTCCATAGCGTGATGGCAGCTGTGAGCAGTGTTAGTCCACTGGCACGGTAGCTCTGATTTTCCAGGTTTCTGTCCCTGATTTCCCCCAACCTGTGCATAAATACCGCACGGGCAAGGGCATTACGGGCTTCTCCTTTATTAAGCCCTTTTTGTACACGTCGACGCAATGCTGGATCTCGAAACCAGTTCAGCATGAATAATGTTCTTTCTATTCTCCCGATTTCTCTGAGAGCTTTTGCCAGACCGTTCTGTTTTGGATAACTGGCCAACTTCTTGAGCATTAGGGATGCAGTAACTGTCCCCTGGCTGATCGAGGTGGCTAGACGAAGCACGTCAGCCCAGTTTGATTTGATATCTTTCAGATTCAGGCTGTTCGAAGATATAATAGACTGAAGTCCAGGGTATTGTTGGGCTTTTCCTTGAATAAAAAGTCGTTTGTCATGTAGATCTCGAATTCTTGGGCAGAATTCAAAACCAAGTAGGTGCATCATGGCAAATACATGATCGGTGAAACCAGATGTATCGGTATAGTGTTCCCGGATTTCTAGATCACTTTCGTGATACAGCAAGCCATCGAGTACATGAGTTGAATCCCTTACCCGGCTGATAACCCTGGTATAAAATGGACTGTATTGATCAGAGATATTCGTATAAAACTGAATACCAGGATCCTGTCCATATTTAGGATTGACTTGTCCAGCGTAGCGTCCAAGGCTTCCGACTCTGAAGTTCTGACCGTCTGAAGACGATGTAGTACCGTCACCCCAGTATATCGCCATAGGTTGCTTTCCCTGCGCATTAACTAATTCAGCAAGAGCAGCTGAATACGTTTCATCTCGTATATACCACGCCTGAATACTTTCCAGTGAAGATCTAGTAACTCCAGGACAGGCCTCTACCATTTTACCTAGCCCAAGGTTAATTCCATCAGCCAGGATAGTGGTTAGGAGGAGCCGAGTATCAGGGCGGATGACCTCATTTTTGAGATGAGAAAAATGGTCAGTAAACGCTGTCCAGTCGTTTACTTCATCCAGTATCTCTGTAATTTTAGGATGAGGTAACATACTATAAACCAGGGCTGTCAGCGGTGAAACCTCTGCAGGAACACTATTATCCAATGGCGTGACCTTTACTCTTTTATTAGATATTTCAACATTAGGTAAATCACCTATAAGGGCCATTTTGTTTACCTCTTCGAGTCGTGATTTCAATAATGTTAGGCGACTTCCAATATATTGACTGTAATCAAAAGGGACAGAAAGTGGTAACTGATGATTCTGAATCAACTTATTAAACTCCTTTTTAGGAATGAGGTAATCGTCAAAATTTTTATATCGGCGAGAACCTTTTACCCAGATATCCCCTGAACGAAGCGCGTCTTTCAGTTCGTTAAGAGCGAAAAATTCATAGTACTGTCGATTTATTCCGGTGGGTGCAATAACCACTTTCCTCCAGTTTTCAGGAATAAAATCCAACGGTTCCATTGGTGGGACCTTTCGTAACTGTTTATGATACATTTCTCTGATGACTGTCAGAGCCTCGGCTAGTGACTGTGCAGCTGGCGTGGCATTCAGTTCCAACGCAGACAACATTCTTGGAGCGTATTTACGTAACGTACTATATTTCTCAATAATAATATGCAGTGGATCAAAATTACTTTTTTTGGTCAAAAAACGGGTTTCTTCTAGACTTATAATAAATTTTTGCCATGGCATAACATGTTCAATAGCAGTCCATGGATCTTCTCCGGATTCACGGGCTTCAGTTAATGCTTGACCAATAGCAATATACTGGTACAGTTTAGACTGGATAAGTTTACCTGTTTGCTGGAGTCGCTCCGCCTGAGTCCTTTTAGCCCGGCTGAACATACTGTTCAAGATACGCTCATGCAAATCGATGATCTCATCTGTAAGTGTAGCTCTGGCTTCTTCAATCACACATATTAGAATAGCGTATCGTCTGCTTGATGAGAACTTAGTCAAATCTCGGCTGCTCATATTCCGACCCTCACGGGCCAGTTTCAGTAACCGATTCTGATGAACTAAACGTCCGATCCCTACCGGTAAGTCTATTGCCATGATCGTATTCAAGCGTTCAATGTGCTGTAATACATTTTTTCCGTTAATTTTACCAGGAGGTTGAAGAATCCAAGATAGACGTGAAAGATGATTATTTAATGCAATCAGAAGGCTGTCTAGATTGACCTTATACTCTGATATAAGTTGAGCATTCAGTTCCGAGAATACTATTTTATCACCAGCAGCCATGGCCTTTGAGCACGTTCGCTCCAGTACATCAATAGTGGGAATAATCACGCAATTCCGCTGCATATACTTTAGAAGTTCTTGTGCAAGAAGAATACCCTTGTCAGTGCGTTTTGCAAGTGGAATTAAATACGAAATGCAATCATTTTGAATCTGTTTTGTAAATTTTTTAGTCCTAGATAGTGGTATAGTTCTATTAAATGTTCCCTGCGAGTGGTGTCTCGTCCTGATGCATAATCTTTCCAAAGTTCATTTGATAAATTAAGTCTGCTAGCGATATGCTTGAGTAAAAAATCGGAAAGTAGTGATTTTTTATCTGGGATCATCCCTATGTTCTTCAGGTAACAAAGCAAGACAGAAAAACCGAACCTATTGGCTGGCTTGCGGTGCGTATTAATATTTGTCTCCTAGGCATATAGTTTGCATTGATAATTATTTTGTAGATTAATTTTCGTTTAAATTTTTATCGCATAATGGTACACCTCAATGAAATATCTTAAAAATTATTAAATTGAATCAATGAAATAACCTATATGCAATAGATTCAATGACATAACCTAAATACGATAAATTCGTTAGAATATGTTCATCAGAGCTTATTTGAGAGCTTCAACAGAAGATCAGTTTGCAGATCGAGCAAAAGAAATGCTCGAGCAGTTTGTTCAGGAGAGAGGACACAAAATCGCTAGCTACTACCGAGAAAATATCAGCGGAACAAAACTGGAAAGACCAGAACTGGGACGATTACTAATGGATAGTCACCGAAATGATATTCTACTAGTAGAACAAATAGATCGGCTGACCAGACTTAGTAACAGTGACTGGCTAACACTCAAAAAGCAGATTGAACATCATGAATTGAGAATTGTAAGTCTGGACATCCCAACTTCATGGCAGGTTTTGTCTGACAAAGAACCATCACAAAATGATCCAGTAACTCGTGCTGTGATTTCTGCCATCAATAATATGCTCATGGATCTAATGGCCGCAATGTCGTATAAGGATTGGTTGAGCCGTCAGCAACGGCAAAAACAGGGAATCGAAAGAGCACGTCAAGAGGGTAAATATCGTGGAAAACAGGCTGATCATGAGCGTCACCAGAAGGTAATATATTATCGAAGTGTTAAAAAACTAAGCATTCAAGATACCGCACAAGCTACCGGGTACAGCGCTTCGCAGGTATGTCGTATTCAGAAATTGTACTTTGTAAACAATGAAAAAAGCGATGCTAAGCACTTTTAATAAATTGCTGGAAAGTGGGAAAAGTAATGTCTGAAACATGTTGCTAATCAGGTAAATTTATACAATAACCTGGAAGAAAAAGAAGAACATCTTTAGTACAGAAAACAGCCTTAACGTACAATAATTTCCTATATCCAAGGAGACCCCTATTACAATGGTAACCCTATTATTAGTAATGAGAAAGATGCCCAAAAATATTTAATTCGCAATTTTATTATTAATCTAGATGAGTTGCATCATTTTCGTTGTAATGCTCATGTTATTAAAGCATGGCTATCACAGCGTTATGTAAACATTCGTTTGCCTTATCAAGAGGATGAAATAACCGACCCTAGAATTGCATCTTTTGTTGGTAGCACCAATGATGTGGCTTTTTTACATTCAGATTTAGGTCATAGTAGATGGATCTGTTTTGAGATAGATGGGACAAGATATTTGGATGACCATGCTAGATCTATATTAGAAAATGCTTGGCATCAGGCTTATAATCTATATAAGCTGGATAGTAAAGGTGGGGAGTTAACTAGAGAAGAATTGGTAGAGGTTTTAGACCATTCGGATCATTTTACAACTAAAACGACAGAATCGGAGCTAATTTCTCAATATCTTGCGCCTTCTACTAAAGGGGAAGGATCGTTTATGACTACAACTTGTATTCTTAAGTTTCTTCAAGAAAATATTGGTACTTCTGTTCGTTTGAATACTAAGTTGGTAGGTAGTGCGTTAAGGGAATTGGGGTTTGATAGGGTAAAGCAGAGAACGCATAGGGGGTCTCTATATGGGTATTTTGTTGAGTTTATTAATTCGTAGAGATTAGGGTCTGTCCACTTAAGTGTCAACTATATAATTTATAATTTTTTTAGGCCTTGAAACAGTTTATTGAACATTTCCACGATTTTTGCATAAGATCCTTAACACTATTAATGCGATAAGTATTTGAATGAAATTCAACTTTTTAATACTCTTCCTGGCAATATCTGTTCGTTAAAATAAGATCACCATACTGATTACGAACTAAATCATAAGTCGAATAAGCAGCTAATACAGACTTACCAGAAAAAGAAATACCGCATTCAACTACTGATTGTACATGAGGATATTGTAGTACTTCAGTATGGTAAGATTGACATTGTATTTGTTGTAAAGCAAGTTTAGCTGAACTTTCCAGTTCTTCTTCTTTACGAACATGCTTAAATTCTAACAATAGCGCATCGGAACCTGCTTCTTTTGGAATCAATAGCACATCATAACGCCCCAATCCACTTTCTCTGTTGGAACGTATATAGTATCTGTCACCAATGCCAGCCAGCATGGCTAAGATAAAACCGTGGTAGAAGCTTTCACCTTGCTTAGCGGAAGTAGTATCAAAAAAACTAGCACTCTGTAAAAGGTAAGCACCTAAATCTCGTGTAAATTCATTTACTTTACCAACTAGCAGATGATTTAAAAAGGTATCATACTTAGAATGACTAGGAAATTTAGAAATCAACCATTCTTCAAAGAATCGATTGTAGAGGGTAGTTACTTCTTGATTAGGAATAGCTAATGTACAATCATAAAGACCGTTTCTTGTATTAAATACAGCATCTACCGTCTTTAAATAGCCAGCAAATAAGAGTAAACTCCATAAAGCATTTTCGCTAGTACCTAATAAATCAAATGAAAGATGCTTATCGATAGATACAGGCAAGGCTTCTCTTTGCATTAGTCGTTCGAATTGTCCTTTAATGCTATCATTAGAGTCAAGAATCAGTTGTTTGATTAAATCATTATTTCCTGTGTTAACCCAATAAACATCAAAACAACCTGATCTATTAATACAAGAAATAATAGACCATGGATTGTACATAACCAAGTTCCCTACCTTATAACCATTGTACCAATTTCTTACTGCTTCCATGCAAGTTCCAAGATCATTTGCTTTAAATAAAAATGAAACTTCATCTTCACTAAAACCAAAGTGGCTACTATATTCTTTATCCAGTATGGTGTAGGTTTCTAGATTATTCAACCCAGATAACATACTATCCTTTGAAACACGCAATATGCCAGTTAAAACACCTTTTTCTAGTGTAGTATTGTCTTTTAAGGCAGCACTAAATAGGTTACGCATAAATGCTACCATAGCTTCCAAGTATGATTTATTACCATAAGCTTTATTGAGTGGTGTATCGTATTCATCTATTAGAATATAAACCTTTTTACCATGGTGTTGGTAGAGGCATTTACTAAGAAGTTCTAGGGAAGATTCTAATTGTTGTTGATTAGCTTGTCTCTTACGAATAACATATAATTGTTCTGACTGTAGTTCATTAACTTTTTCGCTTTTGAATAAATAAGCATATTCACTATAAACCTTTAAGATCAATGCATAAACCGCATTGTAAGACCCTTGAAAATCATCTGCATTGACATCCTTAAAACTGATCATAATGACAGGGTACTTTCCTTGATGTTCCCTAACGTACCTACCAACTTCTAACTTGCCAATGGCTAAATCATCAAATAAACCAGATGTAGTGACCTCATTAACCTCTGAGGAAAAAAAATGTTGCAGCATAGACATATTGAGTGTCTTTCCCCAACGACGAGGACGAGTAATTAAGGTAACTTTATCTCCTTTTTTCAGGAAATCAGCAATCATGTCTGTCTTATCACAAAAAAGATAATCCCCTTGTACTAACTCTTGAAAGTTACTAACGCCAATTGGTAATTTTTTCATGATTAGAAGCGTTAAGGTTTATAATGAGCTGAATGTTAAAACAATTGTTACAATTAGCTAATTCAGTTAGCAATATCAATCAATTATTCATTTCTTCTTTAATTTTTTTCAATTCATCTGGCATACTAACGGACCAGAGTTGTTTTTTAAAAGATTATATCTATATTCCTCACTCCCACTAACTAAATCTTCTTAACTATATAATAATCTACTAAAATAGCATATCTAATAGACGAAAGGAAAATAGATAAAATATTCTTGACAGGAATAATATATCCTTTATATTTAGCTACTTTAAAAAAATTTATAGTAATAAAAGTTCGCCACGGCGAACCTTTTATAACATATCAATAAACTTCTGTAACTCAGATTTCAACTTATCCTTTTCTAAATCGTTCATATTTTTTAACCCCTTATCTTGAACTTTAATATCATTACCTAAAAGAAAAAATTGCAAAATAGGAACTCTACTTTGATCACTACAACCAGATATAATAGGGGTTTCCTTGGATATAGGAAATTATTGTACGTTAAGGCTGTTTTCTGTACTAAAGATGTTCTTCTTTTTCTTCCAGGTTATTGTATAAATTTACCTGATTAGCAACATGTTTCAGACATTACTTTTCCCACTTTCCAGCAATTTATTAAAAGTGCTTAGCATCGCTTTTTTCATTGTTTACAAAGTACAATTTCTGAATACGACATACCTGCGAAGCGCTGTACCCGGTAGCTTGTGCGGTATCTTGAATGCTTAGTTTTTTAACACTTCGATAATATATTACCTTCTGGTGACGCTCATGATCAGCCTGTTTTCCACGATATTTACCCTCTTGACGTGCTCTTTCGATTCCCTGTTTTTGCCGTTGCTGACGGCTCAACCAATCCTTATACGACATTGCGGCCATTAGATCCATGAGCATATTATTGATGGCAGAAATCACAGCACGAGTTATTGGATCATTTTGTGATGGTTCTTTGTCAGACAAAACCTGCCATGAAGTTGGGATGTCCAGACTTACAATTCTCAATTCATGATATTCAATCTGCTTTTTGAGTGTTAGCCAGTCACTGTTACTAAGTCTGGTCAGCCGATCTATTTGTTCTACTAGTAGAATATCATTTCGGTGACTATCCATTAGTAATCGTCCCAGTTCTGGTCTTTCCAGTTTTGTTCCGCTGATATTTTCTCGGTAGTAGCTAGCGATTTTGTGTCCTCTCTCCTGAACAAACTGCTCGAGCATTTCTTTTGCTCGATCTGCAAACTGATCTTCTATTGAAGCTCTCAAATAAGCTCTGATGAACATATTCTAACGAATTTATCGTATTTAGGTTATGTCATTGAATCTATTGCATATAGGTTATTTCATTGATTCAATTTAATAATTTTTAAGATATTTCATTGAGGTATACCCTATTGCGAGTCGTTCAATACTATGAGAGAAAATATGTTTTTTGTAGTTTCTTAAAGTAATGTATTACAATACCTTGAATTTACTAATAAAAAACGTACCTAAAAGAATGCTGAAAATTTTATTTTCGGACGAATAGGAATGAATTAAAACTAAAAAAATAACTAACCGAATTTTTTTAGGTCTAATCCGATAAGAAAAGTATGTTTTTAAGTACTTTTTTCATATTCATCAAAAAACTTGTCCAAAAACTCTGAAAAATCTTTAGCAAAAGGTGTAAGATTACCAAAACTATCTACATAATATATATGACCTAAATTAGAACCTTCTGCCAAATTGATACAATATTGAGTATCTTTATGTTTAGCTATTAACCAAAAAGATTTTTCATTTCTTCCTCGTTTCTTAATAGAACGATGGAATAAAATTTGAGTTGATGTTATCGCATCAACTTTTTTGTCTATATTATTTTTTTTAATTTTATCACGAATATTAAGATCACATTTATATATATCGAAGGTTGTATTAGATATAGATCCATATTTATTTAAAAAATTCTTATAATCTTTTAATTCATCTAACCCAAAAATTTCATTCATACCTAGTTTTTTACGTGCCGAATCTAGGATAAGATCAGTTATAGCAAAGCCTAATTCAAGTCTATTTTTTTGTAAAAACTTATTTACTTTACCAAAAAGCAGATCGTCCTCTATAGGTTCTTCTTCTGAAGAAGATTCTTCTTGAGGTTTTGTAATATAAGCTTTATAATATTCAAATATCCTATCTAGAAAGTTTGAGAAGTTTTCAGAAAAATATTTAGGTATACTATCAAGTCCAATAGAATATATACATCCGTGATTCGAAAAGTCTATATAATATTTATTATGTTCATCTTCAGCTATTAACCAGATTGCTTTTTTTTCAAGTTTTTTAACTGTTTTGCTCACTCTGTTTTTAAATGCATTTTGAATTGATACCATCAAATTAATTTTTTTCTCTTTTTCATCAAATGATTTAGTAGGTCCACATATAAACAAGCCATTACCAAATATAGATCCGTATCTATTTAAAAAATCCTTATAATCTTTTAAGTTATCTGAATCGAAATTATATTCGTTCATATCTAGTTTTTCTAGTACTGAATTTATATCGTCATTATCTATACAAAATCCTTTTATAAGTTTGCCTAAATTTAATAGTTTTTCTAACTTAAGGTCAATATCACTTTTTTGATCCTCATAATACGTACCCTCATGTTTAGAGGTAGATTGTATACTCATTTTATCTTTTTCTGAATACATTTTATAATGTTGATCTGATAAACATCCTAAATGTATAAGACATATCAATAATAAAGCGTATGTATTCTTTTTATTTAACATAAAATTTAATTTATCAGATTTATTTATACGTGCGTAATCTATCTTCCTTGTTTGTAAGTTCATTAATAAACTCTACTGACGAGTCCTATTTAACCAGTAATTCCTGGATGTCCTTATTAAGTTCTCTATATTCACACGAATTAGATTATCTATAAACATAGTTTTTTCTGCATGAATAAATGATGGTAACTCAATCGTAATACTATTATCCCTAAATAAATGATCTATATCCACCGTATCGTTCATATATTGAGGAGCGCGTCCAGCTTCCGCAACAGCAAACTCAAAAATATTCAGGTTTCCTAAATTATTACCTGGAGGGAAATCATAAAAATTTAAGAAAATATCTTTTATCCTAAATTCTACCAAGTACCTCGCTGGTCTATCACGCCAAGGTCGTTTGTTTACTGGTATAGGCTCCCAAAGCAACATTCCATTTCCTGGAATTCTTCTAAAATCATCTACGAATTCATCTCTTTCTTGTGCATTTTGAAACAATCTACCAGGTTCTTTAAGTATAAGACAATTAAAAAATAAAAACATAAAGTGCCTTCTAACATGATCACTAGTTAGAATATTATCATTATTTGGAATCTGATCACCAAGAAATCCTATTTCTTCTAATTTTTCAAATTTACTTATTGTCTCTCTGTAAAAGCATCCATCCACATCATCAGCTAAATCTTGTTCTAATTCACCAATCGTAATAGTAGGATGTACACCCAACTTACCATTTTTTATAGAGTAACAAGAAGGTAAAAATAAAACTATATATAGTAGTAGTACCATACTTCTCGTTATAGAATTCATATTTTTTATTTGACTTAAAATTTTACTTTATGTTAATGGAATTTTTTATTATGAATTTATTCATTAAAAGCTAAAAACTTAGGGGATTATACAAAAAATTCGATAGATCTGCAAGTAATTTGTCTATATCTTTTCCGTTTCTCAGATTTCATTATCTGTTATTTAACATATATATTATATCTTTTGTTTATACCTAAAAGAACTGTGGATAGGAACCCCTCAGCCTTACTGGATGGCCAGAGCGAGAGCTAGCGGATATGTACCTAGACCAGTTGGGCGGCCTCCTAGATTATAGGCTCATAAAATTAACAGGAAATGAGTTTATAGATGAATTAATAATAATATTATAACTTTTATATCATGAATTCTATAAAAATTTACTCTATGTTTAACATAAATAATGTATGTGTTTTATTATCCATGTGTTTAACACATTTAGGGTGTATGTCACACTATCGCAATCAAATGGATGAAGGAAAAGGCGATGAGTTAGGTGTTCAATCTACTTCTAGAATGGAAGGTATATCTAGTGTATCTGATGTATCTGAAGGTGATAGTATACAGTTGGATGAAAAAGTAAAAAAATTCTTGGAAAAAGAAGATTTTGAAGTAGGGTTACCTATAACTAATATAGAAATAGCTTCTGTAAATTAAAGAATTAGGTAGGAGTGTAGATATGTTCCCAATTGATAGTATAAAGAGTATATATCATTTTTAAATAAATACGGATCTATAGATGGTGGAGGATTCGATGTACGTGGACCTGATATATATACTAGTGATAAAGTTAAGCGTATGTTATCAATCCAACGTGGATTTGAAAATCGTTGTAAAATGCATCAAATGAAGGCATCACAAATAAAATCATGTTGGCTGATAGCAGGAATAGATCAAGGTGACGAATATTACATCAATTTGTCTAAGACATAAGACAAATAAACATTATGTATATTCTATCAGCCCTGATGGAAGATCTAAAATTTTTTCCAAAGATTTTTTAGAGTTTTTAGATAAATTCTTTGAGGCTTATAATAGAAAAGATGAAGAAAAATCTTATGAAGAAGATCTTTATGAAAAAGAAGAAGATGTAGAGTCGGAAGAGTCCCATAGTATGTATGAAAAATGAGATCGTTTCTCTGCTCAGACCCCATCCAAAGATATGGGTTATACCTAAAAAAGAAACTTTATGGGAATTTTTTGTTTTAAGTGTTTGAGGGTAAATAAATATAAAACCTAAAATATATTTACACACTTAAAACAAAAGACCCAATACGAGTAATACATTCATTCCGTAATCTTAAGACCTATATTTGCAATGCGGGATAAGTTAACTTGCTTTTTTATAATTTTTTTTGAAAAATGCATAATCTCGTTTCTACGTGAGTAGATCTTAGAATATTTATGTTTTTATCAAAAATTATCATATCATGAAAAAGTATTTATTTGTTGTACCTCTTATTGCATCTTGTAGTGAGGTGGGGAAGTACAATGTGTTTCCTGAAGTAGAAGACCAAAGTAATGAAGAGCCAGTTGCTAGCAGTATAAAATTAGAATCTTTAAATAAAGATGGAAATTTCAAAGAAGATCCAGTTTTAGTATGTTTTGATGTTGATGGTACTATTCTTGATAAAAATGGTAATTTGATTGATCATGAAGAGCTAAAAAATTTAATAGATAATTTATCAAAAATTGGTAATAAAATTGCCATTACTACTCTTAGCGACATGTATGGTAAACCATTACTAAAAAAATAGGACTAAATGAAGATCAGATAAAAGATATACCTATAATGGCGTTCTGTAATCCGAAAGTAAGAGGGGGTGGTAATAAAGAAAGACATATACAACAAGCTATGGAGTTAACTAATGTAAAAGATATCAAGCGTGTTATACTAGTAGATGATGATGGAAACCAAATTATGAGAGCAAAATTTCTTGGTGCTACGGGATTCTCAGCAGGCTACAAAGGATTCTCTTGGTCTAAAGTACAAGAAGCAATAGATAAGCTAAATCAAAAATAGTCATTTAGTCGAGCACGTTGGCTCTTGCTCTTTAAAAAAAGAGTAGTCAATATTTAATCTTATATATACTATATTTTTGATTTATAACCATCAGTTTGGTATCTGTTCAGCAGAGTGGCCAATTTAAACAAAAGCGACCTGTGCAAAAAGTTGCGATCAGAAAGCATCCCTTATAGTTGAAACAGAAAAATAGCCCTAATTAAACGGATTCGAAGCCCGAGAAGCGGGCAAGTTCTGTTTTTCCAGCTCTAAGTTGTGCTTTCCGTCGATTTTTGAACAGCTCTTGATTTTTTTGCTGACTTTCTTATCAAGAAGACAGTAAGTTAAAAAGACCTTTTAACCACTCTCGTGAATGCATACTCAGTTTGGTCTTTTGAAGAGAACGCAATATTTTCAAAAGACCACCAATCGTTCAACATCATGAAGAACCAGCATTTAAAATCTGCTCACATATATTTTCCATTTCTGATACCCAGGTTAAAACATTATTTTTTTTAGACCATGGAATGTAAAACTCCACAGTATCTTTTGCTATTCTTTTTTGGTCTTCTAGTTTTCTTGCAGTTATAGTTCTTAGATTATGCAGTCTATCAGCAAGTTTAATCTGAACGACACGAATGTCCTTGCACTTATTTAATATAATTTGATTATCAGACTTATCTAATTTCCATCGCAACCCATAAGTATTATAATGCGTAACCATATCTACTATATAAGCCACTTCCACTCCATATAGTAGTTCTATTTGCTCTAATGTAACGGTTGTATCCTCTACTACATCATGCAATAGAGCAGCCAAAATGGTATCAGCATTCTTGGTAGCTTCTAATACAATCTTAGTTACCCCCATAGGATGGGTATAATAAGGATCGCCAGACTTACGTATAGTATTGCCATGTGCTTGCTTAATAAAGTGAATGGTTTTTTTTACCTTTTGCTCCGTTAAAGTTGTGTTGCTTACAAGTAAACGAATGAGTTCTTTTTCTTGAGCTAAACTTTCATCAGTCTCTGCTACCTTATTAGATAAGTCATCGGTATGATATCGTTTAAACTGCATAACTTTTTTACCATCAATAGGTAATATATAGAGGCAGGTTAAACCCGTTTCTGTTTCTATGGTTTCTATATATCCTCCATGCGCTTGTACCATTTGTCTACTTTCTTCTTGATACAGATTATGGATGGTCTTAGGTAAATAGTCTGAAGTAAGTTCGTCAGTAACTACGTAAGTAGGTGATATATTGGGTCTATCTGCATCTGTAGATATAGAAAAAGCGAGTGCAGATAATATGGGCGCTTTTAACTGCTTCTCGTGCGTACTACGTATAGATACCTGATTAGGTTCAGGAAAAGGGTAAGATAACAGTGTGTCTGAAATAGTTAAATAAACGGCATGATCTATGATATATTTACCCTGGCATAGGTTTAAAAAATTTATAGTCAATAATCTTTCAAAAGTAGTGGGGGCAGTTAATAAATATTTTTCTTTTGTTTTTTTCGTTACAAGCAACTGTATTGGTATATCTAGTTTCCTAACCGTTTCATAAGATTTTAGGATTAGTTTCTCTATGTCAACTTTATGGATAGATTTTGAGTCTAAGGTAAACGTACGTTCTTCCTTAGCCCTTTTCAGCAGAGATTGGCTAAATATATAAAGCTTCTTCTGGAATTCCTGTATAGGTAGATTTACTACATATGGGTTTAACTCATCAGCCATATCTTGTAGTACTTTGCCACTATAGGTAGGGTCTAATCGGTTCCAGTTGGCTTGATTATGTAGAGAATCTAGCGCATACTGTTGATCACAGCTTCTAGTTAACGCTATAGTTTGTAATTGTCTGTTAGTTGTATTCCTTAGATATCGATATACTAAACAACTGAGTAAAATGGTTAATCCTATCATTGTTTCTGTAGTTATCAACTCTTTATAACTTACAAGGTCTAAATGAGGCGGTATCCATCTATATATCAATAATACAAAAGATAGCATGACTATTGTTATAGTATATGGTAATAATAGACTACTTAGACCTATATTTACTATAAATAGTGCGCAAGACATAGGTGAAAAATGGCTTAATTTCATATAGGTGATGCCAGAAATAAAAAAGACAACACATAACAATATAGGCCATAATCCATGCAAAAAACGATTACCTTCCTGTTTATAAGCGTGAAATGTAGGATAGATGGTTACTATTGTTCCTATAGCCATGACAGCTATATACCAGTAAATGTAGGAAAATATATATACTTTCCTCACATAGAAAAGTAGTATGGAGCTGTAAATAATAAAATAAATGCCTGACGCTATGAAAGTAGTAGCGTTTTTAGGAAATGTATCCTTCCAATAAGAAGTAGTAAAAATTGATTGAAAATAATATAGCTTTCTTAACCACCAACGTTTGGTTTCTTGGTTTTGTAGCTTTACTGGACTATCATCTGGAATACCCACCCATCCTGTATTTGGCTTTTTAGGTAAGAGGTAATGAAAGATCAATAAAATGAACGCACCATATATAAGGGATAGAAATACATCACGTTCTCTTATAGCTTGCCCTTTTATAAAGATATGATAAACCGTCATAGCTGTGTTGATGCCCATCGACCATAAGACAGCAGCCGAACGGGGTCTAAATCCAAAACAAGCCATAATCATTGGAACTGTAACCGAAGGAGTATAGAAATAAAATACTTTATTTAAAAATTGTCTAATATTGCTCATGTGTAATGTGATCAGAATAGTAGCTATACCTATTAAACCAGAGGATATTCGTACAACTCTTAGAGAATATTTATCGGTTCGTTCTCTAGAACAGGTTATGAAAGGCCATATATCATTAGCAAATAACACAGAACCTGTATGCAAATAAGAGTCAACAGTAGAAATACATAAAGCAATAATAGCTGTTATAAGCAATCCTTTGATTCCAGGAAAATGATTAAGCTGAATAATATAGTCTAGTATTTTTTGTTTAGGTGGAACACTATTGCCACTTGTATATAAAGCAGCAATAACAACTAAAAATAGTAGCGAAAAAATGATCCGAATTGTACCACTTTTAAAAAATACTTTGGTGGCTTGTTGAATAGAAGAAGACATATAAAAACGCTGGATTTGAGCTGGATCAAAAGTAAATATGGAATGCCAAATGAAATAAGCAAATAAATGAACTAAAGAATTATCCCATGTAGGAGAGAGATCCCAAGTAGCTATTTGAGATAAATTAAACTGTGACATATTGACAAATTTTTGCCAATTAATCCATGTATTTTGAGCATTGTATAAAAAAGTAAACGTTAAAATAGGCAAACAAATACTGAAGAAACAAAATTGATAAACATCTGTTAGTGCTACAGACCTAGCCCCACCTAAAATAGTGTAAGCTGTAACGAGTAGTCCTAAAATGACTGTGTAATAATTAGCATATGCTGGTGCATTACAAGAAGTAATAGATTCAATAATAATTAAACTAATCTTAAACTGAGCAGAAACCTTAGCTATCGTTACTATAATACCAAAGATGGCCGTAAGTATTCGAACGGATCTTCCACATAGCCTACCCATAGATTCAGCAATGGAAAAATCTCCTAGCCACTCTTTCATTCTAACAATAATAAACCGAGAGGCTAAATAAAACCTAAGTGGACTACCTAAACTTAGTAGTAACATATATAAGCCTTGATAGTAATAACCAGTCAGTTGGGTATGTAAAAAATTCCCTCCATATATGGTAGCTATTAAAGAAATAGTAACCACCCAAGTAGACATATTTCTACTGCCTACTGCATAGTCTCTAAATGTAGTAACTGATCTACTACAGTATAATCCTATTGCCAGTGTAGTTACTAAGAATACTATTATAATCAATAGGTCTATATCCATGGCTTATCTATATTTTCACGTTTCTAGCAAAACACTATAATAAAATTTATTGAATACTTCCATCCTGAATGGTAATGGCATATAATATTCATTTAATTTTTGTATTAAGTGTTATAATATATGTGCATACATATACATATACTATATAATGGATAGTAATCAGATTAGAAGAAAAATCCTATTTGCTATGTTTCGTTTATGTATACTTTTTTATCTATGTCCTGTTGCTTGTAGCTACATGGCGCATAGGACTGGCATGTTGCCTAATAAAAACCCGATGCCTAGTCAAGTACAATTGGAATATGGCTCAACAGTGTGTAGTTATGACAGCAAAACTATACTTGAAAGAAGATTAGAACAAAATATAAAGGCCAGTGTTGGTGTTTTACTTTGCTATACTAATGATAAACAAGAAAGTTTTGTCTTACTAGGTAGAGAACGAGTAGGAAAATGTGATGGGGAAACATGGTGTGAATTAGGTGGAAGTGTGGAAACAGGTGAAAGTTTTTTAGAAGCTGCTATTCGCGAATCAAAGGAGGAAAGTGAAGGTATATATCAGTTAGACCCAAATGATTTATTGAATAATGGTGTGGTTTGTTATAGTGAGCATAAGAAAAAGGATGGGTGTATTAGAGAAGAAGTATATATCTTACTGAAAGTAAATGATTTTTATCCTGCTGATGTATTATGTAAGGCAGTCAATCATCAAAATAAGGATACTTATAGGGAGAAAGATGACTTTAAATGGGTTTCATGTGATAGTTTATGCAAAGTCGAACATAATCTTTGTGTATTAAAAGATATAGACGGTAATGCGTATACGTTTACGATAAGAAAGTTTTTCTACGATGCATTAAAACGAGATGCATTCCTGGTGAAATTAAAATCTGTAATGTAACTATAAGTGAATCATACAAATCATAACGCATGGTTTATTTATTATAAATAGATGAACATAATTCCCAAATATGATTTATCACATAATGGATCTAATAGGTGCTTAGCATTAAAATTATATAAACAAGCATAACAAAATGAAAGATTACACTGTACAAGTAACAGCTAGAGCGCTAATAGTAAAAAATAGGAAATTGTTACTTGTGAGCAATGATTATAGGCTTTGGTATACACCTGGTGGGCACTTAAACCCAAGTGAAATGCTTCCAGAATTATGGTAAGAGAAGTAAAGGAAGGAACTGGAATTGATGTTAAACCAAACCAGATTGTCTATGTTGCAGAATTTTTTGATAAAAAATGTAATGTACATAAGATAGAAGTCTACTTTACTGCAGAAATAGTTGTAGATGAGCTTCCTAAAAATTGGTTAGATCAAGATGGTCTGGTTAAAACCTATCAATTTTTTGATGTTCAAGACTTGAAAGATATCCATGTTGTACCAGCCTTTTTAAAAACAGGAAAATGGTTAAATTTTGGTACTGATGTTTATCAAGGATCAGAGAAGAGATAAGGTAATATTATATAGTAGAGAGATGAAGAATCTTTCTAAAAGATTATGTGTAATAGTTAAGGTTTAACCTTACGCTTGTTGCAATTTTATGTATATCAATAACAACTATTATATGTGAACTTTGTATCAAAAAATTATCAAACCAAAACTAGGCTTGTCGGAATCATCTAAACCCTTATAAAATACATCATCAAACTGTACAAACATAGGTTATATCAGAGATAGAGGAATGTAAAATCAGATCTACCATTTCAGTGGACTAACGCTACTCACAGCTGCTATCACACTATGGAATACAGTCTATATAGAAACGTCTATCGATTCTATTAAGCGCAAAGTACTCAAAATAAATGATAAACCATTAGCCCACCTACCTACGTTAGGATCAGAATGTGAGTAGTTACCCTTAATACCCTAGATTAATCAAATCCCTTGAGCCTAAAATCAAAACCGTAATTTTCTGATGATTCGAGTCTACTAGTACAAAATTATTTTTACTACAAATTTTAATTAAAAACATAAAAAATGTATGTATACAAAAAAATAAATTATTGAAAATGAAAATAAAATAGTTATTAGCTATACTCCTTCTTATTTTTAAAATCTCGTATCAGTGCGTCTAAGGTCATAAAAAGGTGATGCTTATCCTTATCATCTAGTTTAGATATCTCCTGCATCCTAACCATCATATCTTTATCTAATTCAATATCTGAAATTCCTGTCAAATAGTCCAAAGACACTTCAAGAGCTTGTGCTATTTTAACAGCCATCTCTATAGTAGGCCTTACCTCACCACGCTCATATCTACCATAAGCATCCCCATTAATACCTGTTTTTTTGCCTAAATCTGATTGAGACAACTTTTTTCTTTTTCTAACTAAGGTTAATCGCTCTCCAAAACTCATTTTTTTATGGGACTTAATAGATTATTAATTATGCAGCCAATAAATATACACACAAAAAAATACTTGATAAAAACAGGATACTATTGTATAGTACATACATATTTATTAATTTTACTACAATTATGTAGTATTTACACTATTCCAGTAAAACCAAAATCGTGTCCATATTTATTGATAAAATAGTCCGTCGAATAAAGATTCAAAAATTATACCGGTCTGGTAAAGACGTTCCAACTATTCGTTTGGAGGGAAAATGGATAAAAAGGATAGGATTTGAAATAGACGAAATAGTGACTGTTAATATTAGAGAACGATTACTAATCATAGAGCCTACAGAAAAAAATATGAAGGAGATAGTCAGATATAAAAGTCATTTAAGTGCGGTCAAAAAAACGTTAAGTTAAAAGGAATTTCACAAGAACTTGAAAATATTTAAAAGATAAAATACTTACATAAGTCTAATACCTTTTATTCCTAATAACTTTTATCTATTTGGTAGTCCTATTAGTAGTCTATTTGGTAGTCCTATTAGTAGTCTAATAGCAGTCTATTTGGTAGTCACATATATACTATTAGTAGTCTAATAGCAGTCTATTTGGTAGTCACATATATACTATTGGTAGTCTATTTAGTAGTCCATTTAGTAGTCAAACTAGTATATTGATTTCCTGACTAGAAGCAGTTATGTAATACAAAAATTATATGAATCTAATTTGCAGTATATACCTGATAGTCAAATTATAAATTTGATTAATATTAGCATTAACAACAAGAAACCAGTTCATCAATTTTATTTGTTTAGTAGTCAAATTAGTAGTCAAACAGCCTTGTTATAGTAGTTGTAATTATTGTTAAAAAAATAAAAAAACAACTATAACTAGCGTGGGGGTATTAAATTTGTAAACACATCAAAAAATTATTTAAAGTCTTGCCAATTTGTTATTTATAGTTTAAGTTTATGTAGTTATTTTTTATATCACTTAAACCATATTGAACCGTAAATTTAGATGCATCCAAAAATGTTAGCTATAGAAGCAGCCGATATATTGGGCGTTAGCGTCCAGGCTATTCATAAACAACTCAAGTCGAAAAAATTAGCCTACAATAAGCTTCGCAATAGGGTTTATTTTGAATACGAAACAGCTATAAAAATGTTTGCGCCATATAAACAACCCTGTAAAGTTGTTGTGTTTGTTTTGGTTAAGGGTGGTGTAGGAAAGTCAACTTTATGTCGCGAAACAGCTATACGTGCAACCTTAATGGGTAAAAAAGTTTTAGTTATTGAAATTGATCACCAAGGGAACTTGACTAAGTCTTTTGGTATCAATGCTAATGATTATCCTGTTTTGATTGATTTATTGGATGATAGTTTAATTAAGATAACGAACTCTACAGTTAATGTGCTACCTGGATTAGATATTTTGCCGAGTCGTTATGATAACTCTGTGCTTGATAACTTTATTATGTTAAAGCAAGTTCCGCTTCAGAAAGTACTCAAGTCCAAGGTTGATCCTTTACGTTCAGCCTATGATCTAATTTTAATAGATTGTCCACCTTCTTTAGGTCAATCTATTTCTGCTGCTGTGCTTACATCTGATATGGTTGTTCTTCCTACGACTCCTTGTGACTTTAGTGATTCTGGTATTGATATTACGGTTAACGAGATTAACCGTATGTGTAATGATCACGATATGCCGAAGATTCCAATGAAAATTATTCTGAATCAGTTTGATAATAGAGAGAAGGATTCAAGAGATACCTATTCTGATTTAATTAAACACCATCAATATGGTGAAATGATGTTTTCTGGTTATATCAGGAAGTGTAAGGAAATTGAAAAATACAGAAGACGCAAATCAACGGTATTTGATAGTACTGCAAGCACAGCAGGTAGAGAGGATATTGATACTTTTACGCGTGAACTATTAGAAATGCATAACTTGAAAAGTAACCATATTGTTTCCCATTTCACTAATCCAGAAATGATAAAAGGTTATTAATAGATAAATTATGACTGCTCCAGTTTTTACCCAAGATGGAACCAAGAAAAAGTTTGTGCCTAAAAGAAGGGCCCCTTACTTGCTTCAGAATGAAGTTATCAATCAAGGTATAAATAAACCCATTAGTTCAATAAACGATTCTTCCCAGACATTAGATGATACGTCTATAAAAATAGTAGTTAGTAAAGGTAGTGAAAATAAACTGGTCGATAAAGGTCTAGAATGTAGTCAAAATAGTATCAATACGAAGTTGAATTATCATGAAGAAGTCTCTAAACTTTGTGGTATTCAAAAACGCATCGTTAGATATTTTGTTAGTTGTTGTACGGTTAGAGGGGAATCTGTTACAGGTCCAGTAACGATTGAAACTTTATCTAGTGTTACCAACACAACTAAAAAAACCTTGAGGAAAGTTGTACAAAGGATCATTGAAAAAGGTCTTATGGAACGGGTTGGTGGCAAAACTGGGAAAAGTGGTTTTTCTGTTTTTAGGTTCGATAAGGCGTTCGTTAATGCTTTTAGGTTGCAATTAGATTTAGAAAGTAGTCAATCCTTTAAGAATACTTTTTCCTTAGTGAAAAAAACTGAATCTACAAAAACGTCCTTAAATGAAAATCATTCTTTACCCAAAGAATGGGAAAATATAGATTGTAGAGATCTTGAAGAAATAGGATTTGGCCTTCCGCAAATTCGTCAAATTTATAGTAAAGGTACTAATACAGCAGACACCGTTCAAACTTCTATTGATCACTTTTCTTTTGCCCTTCAGAACAAATCTGGCACATTGAATAAGTATAAAAATAAGTTGGGAACGTTTATGTCTGTTTTACAAAAAGGTGGGGCTTGGGTTGAGCATGATTATATGTCTCCTCAAGAAATAGCACTTAAAAAGTTGGCTAAACAAAGAAAAGATAGGTTAGAAAGATTAAAAAATTTAGAGGAAGACTTTTTTTCTAATGCGTTTGAGTTATGGTCATCCGGTTTAACAGAAGCAGAAAAAAACGGAATAATTCCCGATCATGTTAAGAAAGCACTTTTTGCTAAGGATATACAAAAAATAATAGCTTTAAAAAGCTATTTCAAAGAACATTTCTGGAAGAGTAATATGCCAGATGAATTGAAAAAAATTAAAGAAGAAATGAATACGTTATAGTTCTTGATAAAATTGAGGCTATAGTAGCTAGTAATCTGGTTAAATGCTATAAAAACTGTCTACCTTTCAGTGTTCAAATTTAAGGGAACGGCATATAATGGAAAGCCTTCAATTCAGTACAAAGTACTACTCAAACCTGAGGCAAGAGGTATTATTCAAAGAATAAATCATGCAACTACATAGGGTCAGAGAACTAGAAAAAGAAAACGATAAGATCCTTTTTAAGGAAAAAATAAAAGTCTCTAGAATAGAAAGTAAAAAACAGTGAGAGTAGAAAAGAAGTATAGAAATCGCTAAGTTAATGCTCCAAGAAGATGAGTCAGTAGACAAGATCATGCGCTTCACTGGTTTATATAAATCTGATATACAACAGATTCTTTAATTTTTAACCCTGTTAATTTGTCTTAATGTATTGATCAAATGACTAAGAAGAGAAATAAGAGGAAAAATAAAAAAGAGGAACTAGATAAACCTCATGATTACGCTTTTAAAAATACTTTTTGTAATAAGGAAGCTATGCTAGATTTTCTAGCTGCTAATTTACCTTCCGATCTATTTATAACAATAGACCAAGAAAATTTAGAGTTGACGGATAAAAGCTTTGTTGATCCAGTAGGTAGAAGAGGAGAATCTGATTTAGTATTCAAAACCAATATAAATGGAAAGGAAGGGTACTTGTACACGATTTGCGAGCATCAATCTACTGAAGATTCGTATATGCCACTTAGGTTTCTAGAATATAACGTTCAGTTGTTGCGTCAGCATCTAAAAGAGAAAGGCAATGTTCCTTTACCGGTAATATTAAACATATGCATATACAATGGAAATAAGCCCTATAAAGGCTCAAATAGTCTACTATCTATGTTTTCAGATCCTGAATTAGCTAAATCGTGCATGTTTGATAAATTTTATCTTGTTGATCTCTATAGTACCTCTGAAGACGAACTGATTAGCTATAAAAAGGCTGCTTTTGCAGTGATGGTGCTCAAACAAGGCATTTATCGTTCGTTTAATCAATGGTTTGCTAATCATATCAATCTAATTGTAGATTTTTTAGAAAAAAACTATATTGTTTATGCTAATGTAGCTTTTTTGTATATGTTAAAGGTAGATGATGATCCAAATTTACTAGAAACCATTAAGAAATCTAACCCTAAATTAAATCAAATTGCCATGTCAGTAGCTGAAAGATTAAGACAAGAAGGAGAGGAAAAAGGAAGACAAGAAGGAACCCAAATAGGTGAAGAAAAGGGAAAACTAGAAAGCAACATAGAGATAGCTAAATCTATGCTTTTGCGTGGTTATCCTGTAGAAGACATTATCCTTCTTACCGGCCTGTCTCCTTCTCAGATTCACGACCTTGTATAGGCCTTTTCTATTAATTGTATCTTATACCTAAACGTTCCCATTCAATTCTTATACTCTAACTGAAATACTCCTACGTTTGGTCTTAACCCAATCAATTTATACATACTTAACTTTCTTAACTTTTTCTAACAATTTTTTATCTCACACTTCCTATAGCCCATCATATAGATTAGCTAGCTTATCTATCTATCTATCTATCTATCTATCTATAATCCTAGTTTTACTATTTTTTGTATGAGTCAATTTATCTGTTTTAATGTGTATGCTGTAAACAGATGTAGCCATGACTTCCTTATTTGGCCGTAAAGCATTTTTAAGACGTGTTTTTGTTACACAAAAACCCATCTTGCTCTCTTCGGTCGGTTGATATTACGGTTAAGTTTATTTAAATTATTATCGTATTAAGGTCTCTTTAGAATGGATATCTTGGTTCTAAATCCGTTTTGGGTATCCTGTTTTTTTAATGATTTCTATGTAAGGCATTCTGGTATATTTACTTATTTATTACTTGCCATGCGTCCCAAAAAGGTTACTCATAAAAGCTCCACCTTATCCATTCGGCTTTATCCAACAGAAAAAATAGCCATCAAGTTACTGGCCAAAAACTGTGGACTATCCCTGAGTGATTATTTACGTAAAATAGGTCTCAATCAAACCATCAAAAGCCGATTCACCCAGAAGAACTATCCGTCTATCAAATGTTAGTAGACTATCGAAACCACTTTAGCCGCATCAGTAACCTTATTAAAGACCAATTAGACTTTAAAAAAGAAGTCCGATACATCATCGAAAAAATAGATCACCATCTCAACAAGATTAGCAAATGAACATCAAAAGCAGCTCCAATTTGAGCCAAAAGGTTTTAATAGAAGTATTGATTCAAGAAATAGAAAGCCTCAAACGAAGTAAGAAAGATTATGAAAAAATATTATCCATTACCACTGATCATCCCAATAGATTAGAGGCATTACATCATCAACCCATTCCCATAGATATAGGCCCATGCAAAAAGAACATGCCAATATTCTTCATACCTTAAAACGTTTTATTACCATTCCAGTCTGGTTATGGGTTATATTGTCCATATCCGTTATCAGTCTATTCTTAAGCAGTTGGTATAATTACCATCAATATATTCTTCGATGCGAATTAGAAAAAGGATTTAAACACTACTATAATGCTTACCAAAAGTTATCCAAAACAGAAAAAAAATGATTTCCATAGGTAAAAGTATCAGTCACATCGGCGCCAGCATCGCCTATGCACAAAAAACCGAAAAAGGTATTCTGTTAGATAAAAATATTGTAACAGAAACTGCCTATGGTGTTTCCAAAGAGTTTAAACTATTTCAAGATATGAATAGTAGGTGTGAACGGAATTCCCTTTCTTTTGTTATTTCTCCAACTATAGAAGATGGTCGTCAACTATCCCATGAAAACTTAAAAACTATCAACCAATCTTTTTTAGACAAAATGGGCTTAAAAAACCATCAATACATCTCCTTTGTGCATTCTAATAAGGCACATAAGCATATTCACGTTTATGTAAACAGGATTAGTAAATCAGGAGAGGCTTATAAAGGCAATTACATCAGCAATCGTTCTTCTCGTGCTGCAGAAACTATTGCCTATGAGATGGATTTAACCTTAGCCAAAGATGTGCAGAATGATAAAACCAGAGATAAGCTTATGCAAAACTCTGCTATACACAATGTTAAAGAGCTTGCCAAGTCTGTATTAAAGGACCGTAGCATCCGTTCTGTAGATGCGTTTAGTAATTCTTTTAATACAGAAGGTGCCCGTTTTAATATTAGGACCGAAGCGTATCACAACAAACAAGGTGATTTTCAAGGTTTACGTTTTTATATCATGCAAGCAGGAAAAGAAGAACGATTCAAAGCCAGTGAAATAGACAGATCGTTATCTAAGCAAAATTTTATGAACATATTAAATAAACACAAATCCTTGGATCAATCTAAGGGTTTATCTATCTGATTTTCAAATCTTATATATTATGATAAAGTTTATTTTAAACATTTTTATTAGGATATTTCATCGTGATAGAAAAAAGATTTTGCTTTTTTTATCAATATTCATTGTTTTATGCTTCACTACTATATATGATGTGTTCGTCATATTTTATCTTAAAGGTAAACCAGTCTTTCGTTCATTAGACTTATGTAATAAGTGGATGTTATTGGCCATATTGTTAACGTTTATTTTATTTAATCGTCTCATTCCTGACACTTCTGATCTACCATCCGAGGATAAGCAGTTTTTGCAAAGCAGTACGCATCGTAAGTATAAAAAGCAACCATATCTTGATTGTTTTATATGGAAAGGACAAAAAGAGGATTTATAGTATTGGATAGTCTATCTCAGGGTATATATATCGAAGGGTCTGCTGGTTCAGGAAAATCAAGTTCTGTTATGGAACCTATTATTTACCAAGCTGCTGATATGGGTTTTGCTGGATTTTTATATGATTTTAAAGGTAATCCACCAACTTTGTCTGCTCATATGTATCAGGAGCTTTTAAATAAACAAACTAAATTCGCTCATATTAATATTACCAATACGCATTTATCCCACCGTTGCAATCCCTTACATCCCAGTTATTTGCCTTTTAAGCTTTACGCTCAAGAATATGCAAGTGCCATACTTAAAAATTTAAATAAAGAATGGATGCACAAACAAGATTTTTGGTCAGATAATGCTATTGCATTTTTTAGTGCGATTATATGGTTTCTTAAAAAGCATCATGGTTCGTTATGTTCCTTACCACATGCCTTACTGGTTGCTATGAAGGATTACGAACAAAGTATTGCCTTACTATCTTTAGATAGGGAAACAAAAATCATGATAGAGCCTATTCATACTGCCTACAAGAATAATGCAGAAAAACAGCTAGCTGGTGTATTTTCTTCCTTGCAATTGCCATTTAATAAGATATATACCAAGGAAATCTTTTGGGTACTTTCTGGTCATTTGAGTGATCAAAATACCGTCGATTTAGATGTTAGCAATCCTGCGCATCCAACGATGTTGACTGTTGCTAATGATCCCAGGTTAAGCGACTCTTTATCTTCCATTATAGCCCTGATTGGTACGGTATGCATGAAACATATAAATCAACAGGGAAAGAATAAGTCTATATTCCTCTTAGATGAGGCTCCTACGTTATTTATTCCGGGTTTAGAGAATCTACCTGCTACAGCTAGGTCTAATAATGTATCGACCATTGTATGTGTGCAAGATTTCGAACAACTCAAAAACATGTATGGAAGCAGTAAGGCAGAAGTTATTAGAAATAATTTGGGCAACCAGTTCTTTGGTATGACCAGCAATTTAACAACCGGTTCCTACGTTTCTAAAATGGCAGGTTCTTATACAAATGTTAGGACTTCTATAAATATGTCGGACAAAGACGATACGGTTACTAAGTCACTAGGTAAGGAGTCCTACTTGACACCTAATTATATAGCTTCTCAGCCTCCAGGTCATTTTACCATAAAGGTGGCAGGTAATAAGCCTCAGTTTATAGCTACTCATCTTAATAATTCTAATTATCCAATAGTATCGATACAAGTAAGTTTGATAGTGAACTAGGTAGAAAAATTGAAGATAATTGGGAGCGAATACACAATGAGGTAGATAGTATATTTAGTAAACAGGGGGTTAAAGTATAAAATGCTTTTTGCTTTAATGTTCGTGTAATCCTAATCGTGGAACACGATTAGGATTAGTAAACTAATGGGAAAGATAGGTAAACGTGGTAGTAATGAATATACTCTTGGTAAGTTTTTTCCCATTTTATTGGTTTATATGCCGTTAAAAAATGAATCAAAACAAAAGAATTCTAAGTTAATTAAAGTTTAAAAGTAAGATCAACGCAATCAGAAATTAAAATAAAAAAGTTTAACAAGATAAAATTATGCATAAGATAGATGCATTACCTATTGGCTATTCAGATGTTCAATCTGTGATTGAAACAGGCTACTACGTAGATAAAACACGATATGCACAAGAGTTAATAGAAATAGAAATCCTGTATTTATAGCCCGGCCTAGGAGGTTTGGCAAGTCTTTGTTTATCGATACATTGGATACGATATGTAGAGGAGAGAAAGAAGTGTTTAAAGGGTACCACATAGGTAATCCAGAAAGCGGTATGAGTGGAAAAAATATCCTATAATCAAAATAGATTTTTCAGGCATAAACCATAATCCGAACTGCTTGGAAAACAGTTTAAAAGATGAGTTAACCAGAATAGCTTTCTCGTATAGTTGTAAACTATTCAAACGAAAGATATACAAAGTGGATTAAAAGATTTAGTGGAAGCACTTTCCAAAGCTCAATAACGGTTACGAATCTAATATCGTAGTCCTTATAGATGAGTATGATGCCCCAATGGTTAATTTAACAAAAGGTTCGGACTTAGAACAGGCCAATATTAAGGTTATGAAAGATTTCTTCATGACTTTAAAATCACTCAATAAACGTTTTAAGTTCACTTTTATTACTGGCGTAAGCAAATTCAGTTTATCGGACGTATTTTCAGGGGCTAATCATTTAAAAGATATTACCATTGATGCTTCTGCTGGTGCTATGTTTGGTTATACGCAGCAAGAAATCTTAACCATATTCGCAAAAAGATTGGAAGATATTGCTAAAAAATGTGGTACAAAAGAAGATAAAAAAATATCTACATCAGAAGTAATGAGGCGTATGGCTACTTATTACAATGGATATAAGTTTTATGAAGATGGAGCGAGTGTCTATAACCCTTGGTCTACGCTAAGATTTTTAGATTCTGGTAAACTAGAAGACTACTGGTATGAATCAGGTAGTCCAACTATGCTTATAAACCAAATGTTAGCAGATCCTGATAGATTTGAACTAAATGCATTACCGATTGATGCTTATAGATTTGAATTAATGTATACCGGTAGTAGAAATGAAATTAGTTTGAAAGCATTGATGTTTCAAACTGGATATTTAACGATAGATGGTTATGAACCATCTACAGGGGTTTATAAGCTTAAGTTTCCTAATCAAGAGGTAGAAAAGGCCTTTACGCAAACGGTTAAAGATGCCTTGGAACGGCGTGTTAAAGACTATTTTATATCAACCCAGGACCAAATAAAAAGCACTTTACAAGCCAAAGATATTGAGTCCTTTATTATCGCTATTAACATAGCCTTTTCCAGTATCCCTTACTACATAACCAGTAAAACAGAAAAAGATTATCATAGTAACCTTCATATGTTACTTTATGGTTTAAACTGTTTAGATGGTATTAACAGTCAGGTGGCTAGTGAGTCTCCTTCTAGTAAAGGTAGAGCAGACATAGTACTTACTATTGGTAGCATAGTTTATATCATAGAGATCAAGTATAAATCAAATGATAAAGTAGCCTTACAACAAATTAAAGAAAATAGGTATTATACCTCGTATTTATGGAAAGCTAAAGAGATTATCTTATTAGGTATTAACTTTGACCAAGCAACCAAATCTATAGATAGTTGGGCCTATGAAACAGTAAATAGAGAAGAGCTCAGAAAGCAGATGAACAAGTAAGATAAGTTTTATCTCTCGTAATGCGAGCGAATCTATCCAGTGCAATTGTTAACAGGTATACTGTATTCAGAAATTTTATAAAAACCTGAGCTAGGTATAAGAAAACAAGATTAGCTTACAATAATTTCAAATACCCAAGGAGAACTCTATTTAACATGTGGAAGTGTCAGTTTATGTCATTTGACATATAATAGATACATGTGATTTATTTATATATATGGTTACCAATAATATATATATTAATCATCTAGTTTGAACGTGTTGATCTACTATTTCAATTTCTATAAGTATGTGTCGAAGCATGTGACACATATACTTACACATCTAATTTTTAAGATTAATAATTATAATTGGTTATGAGATACTTTATTTTATAATCGTGTGGTAAGGTGGTAAGATATAATGGCCAAGATTTCTAATCTTACCACACATCTTACCACAATTTTTTAAAACACATATGTGTTGATAATCAGAATTATATATATAAAGTATATGGTAATGTGGTAAGATGGTAAGATAATATTATATATAGATATTAAGAAATACATACGTACACATACATATGTATGTGTATTTTTATGTGTAAATATTTACTAGTTTGTATAAACTCATTAAAATCTTACCATCTTACCACAGTTTTTATAAAACATTGATTTTCAAATTAATATTTTATAAAAACTGATTTTTTATTCTTACCACAAAGTTACCCATACTTACCTCAAGTTACCACATCCTGTTTTTGGTATGTAAGTATATTTTTAATTGTATACGTATTTGTTTTGATTAGTATATTATTTATATATTTGTGTATATATTTATGAAGTTATATGATACGTATTTAATACTATTAGTATTTTTGCCTGTATTTTGCGGTTGAGGTTGATATGTAATCATGTTACCATGAAATTTTTTGATAACAATTAGAATAAGATGAATACAATGAAATGTTTGAGGGATTTTAAAGAACATGCTGCTTCTCCTTTTTGGAAAAGCATGTAAAAGAATTTGATATTCCGACTGTAATGTTGAACCTATCTAAGTCTTCTCAAAAATTTATCAAGTACATGTTAAATAGAAACTTGTTCAGCGAGGAAAAGATGTTAATAGATATAGATGATTTTTTAAGTGTATCGGGCTATAAGACCAAAACATCTGTATTTAGAATTCTTAAAGAATTATGTCAAAAAGATATATTAGCTAGAACCAAATACAGATGTATATACTGGGTTAATAGTGGACTTATTGATAAATCTTTGGATAAGTAAGTATGCGTAATTCTATTAGAATGAGCTTTTGTGATATTAACTCAATCTTAATTTCAGATCAAGTATTTCTATACGTGTGTGGTAGGAAATGTAAGGGTAATAAATAAAAAAGCCTCCCAAAGAAGGCTAATTCTTATTTTAATAAATGAGGCTTGAAGGACCTATTTTAATGTAAGAATTATTCTATTTTGTAACAAAATTCAAAGTATGTTAACAAAAGAACAAGTTCTAGAAAAAGCAGGTGGAGAAGAAAATCTTATACGCCACTTAGTTCCTACATTTAACCCAAATTTACGAAAAAAAGAACCATAAGTCTATATTTTCAGTAAAAGACTCTAGACCAAGTATGTCTATTTATAAAGATAAAGGCATATGGAAGTTTAAGTCTTTTAATACGGACATCAGGGTGATGTATTCCGTATGTGGGCAGATTACTATGGTTTAGATTGTAAAGCGCAGTTTAAAGAGCTTTTACAGCTGATTAATCAGGAAATGT
>NZ_VMBH01000003.1 GCF_007559345.1 Cardinium endosymbiont of Dermatophagoides farinae | reverse complement strand
TAAAAAACCTGAACCAGTTACGGTTAAGCCTAAAAAAGTAGTTCAAAAAACTAAGAAAATGGTCCTTTCTCCAAAACAAGAAGAAAACTACTTTCCAGTAGCCTTTGAAAGAAAAGGCAGAAAAAGGAATATTAAAGGTAAAAAACAGATTTGCCGCAGGCTATGTCTATGGCACACAGGAACTCAAACATGGTAGAAGTATTAAAATACGTGTCAAAGAAGCTTTTGCTTACAAAGGTCAAGAAATCCCCAAAGGTGCGTTTTTATACGGCATCGTTGCTTTTGGAAAGGAGAGAATTCTATCTAAATTAGAAACAGCTGAATTTGGTAAAAATGTAGTTCCAGTGGCTATTGGTTTGTATGATTCAGATTATATGATTGGACTATTAGTAGAAAATTTACATCCTTTCATTGATCAAGCCCAAAACAAATTGCTCAGTAGAGCAGCTAGTAGTACAATAATTCGTGGGTAAGAGAGATCAGCAGCGCAGTAGTAGATGGCATTAAATCAGTTTAAAATGAACAAAAAATCACAATAGAAAATAGAAGAAAAGTATTCCTTCAACCAATAGAAAAAATGAATAAATTTAAAAAATATGGAATAATAGCAGTATGTTTATTATTACTATCACCTCTTCAGCAAGTATAGGATCTTCTATCAATCAGGATTAAACAAAAATATTACCTAATGGATTAAAGAAGTGGATACCTGGTCTATCTCCAGAAGAGAAGACTGCCCAATTGATGGAAGAACAAGTAGGTGCCTCTAACAACGTTCTAGTGCAAATGAAGGATGCGGCTGATAGCATGAGAAAACTAAAAAAGAGTGTGGAAGATGCCAATTCTATTAAAAACCAAGGTAAATCATTATTCAAAGATCTATCTGATGCGAAATATGGTAAAGTAGTGCTGGGTATATCAGAAAAAATAAGTGGCATTAGTCTCAACCCAAGTGACTATATTCCTAGTTTAGATTGTACTAGAAAAGTTAAAAGAGATTGTTCTTTTTCCTGTTACAGAGAAAAATCTCTATTAGGTAAGGTAGATTCTTTTACGGGTAGAAGTAGTAATTTCCTAAGCACAAAGCCACCAAAAAAGATTAAATTCCATTTGCTCAGATATTCAAAGAGAGTTGCGTAGATCAGATCAGATAAAGATTGCCTCTAAAGAGGCCAATAATAGATTAATTCCAGTCTACAAAGAACAGATCAAAAATCTAGAAATTCAAAATAAAAAGATAGATAAAACGCTATCCAATCCTAATTTTTACAAAAATGATCCAGTAAAATACTTTCAACTAGAAAGCATTAAAAATAAAAATATCTTAGATATGGGAGAACTAGTAGAACGAATCAATAGGTTGCAAGTTCAATCGGAAGAAGTGTCTAAAAAAGATAAAGAAGCTATTGCAGATTTATATAGTGAAAAGTTGAACAATGATCTAATACAGCATATCGTCAAAAGTAAAATAAAAAGAAATAGTAAATTTTGATATGATCAACAAATACAATCTAGAAGCAATCAAGGAATTTGAAGAAAATCCTTTCGTAAACTACAGATCAGAGGTAGAATTCGACGGATTTTTCATAGATGAACTGTCAAATAAAGCTAAGAATATCATCAAGTATTTAATGTTCAAACATTCATTTAAAGAAGAAAAATTCTTATTTAAGCTAAACGAATTTAATAGGTTTATGATATACATCAATATGGAATATCCATGCGATGGGATAGCAGAACTATGCTCCAAAAAGGTATTAGCCAAAACCAAAAATCCAGATCTATATTGGGTGAATAATGATTTCTTTAGAACTGAAATCTTTCAACCAAAATACATAGAAGATGATGGTTGTAAGTAAAGATGCCTAGACAAGTTCCTGGATACGAGATGGAGACAAACCAGTAAGAGCAATAATATCCTCTATAGGATAGCCCTTATTAAGCATGGACTTCGCAATAGAAATGGCTTTCTCTGTTTCTCCTTCTAGCTTGCCTTCTAGTTTCCCTTTTTCTTGACCTATTCGGATACCTTCTTGCCTCCCCTTTTGTTCTCCTTCTTGTCTTAATCTTTCAGCTACTGACATGGCGATTTCCTTTAATTTTGGGTTAGATTGTTTAATCGTTTCTAACAAATCTGGATGATTATCCACCTGTAAGATATACAAAAAAACTTGATCAGCATAGCTAATATAATCTTTTTCTAAGAGATCTACAATTAAGTCTATATGATTAGCAAACCATTGATTAAATGAACGATAAATGCCTTGTTTGAGCACCATAGCTGCAAAAGCGGCCTTTTTATAACTAAGCAGCTCATCTTCAGACGTACTATAAAGATCAACCAGATGAAACTTGTCAAACATGCACGATCTGGCTAACTCAGGATCAGCAAACATTGACAATAAACTATTGGACCCTTTATATGGCTTATTTCCATTATATATACAGATATTTAATATCACTGGTAGAGGCCCATTTCCTTTTTCTTTTAGATGTTGCCGAAGTAACTGAACGTTATACTCCATGAAGCGCAGAGGCATATACGCATCCTCAATAGATTGATGCTCGCAAAGAATGTACAGGTATCCTTCCTTTCCATTTATATTGGTTTTGAATACTAAATCAGACTCTCCTCTTCTCCCAACTGGATCAACAAAGCTTTTATTGGTTAATTCTAAATTTTCTTTATCTATTTTCACAAGTAGATCGGAAGGTAAATTAGCAGCTAGAAAATCTAGCATCGCTTCCTTGTTACAGAATGTGTTTTTAAATACGGTGTCATGAGGCTTATCCGCTACTTCTTTTTTATCCTTTTTCTTATTTATTTTCTTACTCATCCGATTAATACATTACGACAAATAAATGGCATTAAAAACGTGAACCATCCTGTAATAATAGAAAAAATAAAGCATAATGCTTCATCTAATAAAACTTCTATATATCAGATTCATATAATACAATATTACGTATAATCAATCCTAATGGTAAACCGTTGTTATTTGATTTTATAATGATCTATCTGTAAGATTAAAAATAGAAAGCACAATAAATGATATTAGGACTCTTATAGAATTAATATAATTAATATATCTTTTATATATACAAAAGATATATTATATTAGTAATTAGTTTGATATTAGGTATTTATTGAAGGGTTGAATATCTATAAAAGATTATAAGTTTTAGTAGTAAGAAACTAGAGTTTACGTATATCTTTTGTATATACAAAAGATATATTATATATTATTGTATGCAAATTTTAGTAGCAAATATAAAAGGTGGGTGTGGAAAAGTACATTAGTGTCTGCACTAGCAGATTTATTAGACGCTGATATTATTGATCACGATAACCAAGGAACAATACGTGTAAGTTCGTCCTTTACTGGTTTACGTGTACCAGTAACCTATGAAAAAATAACAAAAAAGATTGTTCTTCACGATACGCCACCTTATAATACAGGTAACTTGAAGAGCTTAATACAAGAGGTAGATTTAATATTGATTCCATGTAAACTTATGTACCCAGATTTACTTGCATTAAGAGCGCTTTCGGATGAACTAAAAAAACTTAACATGACACAAAAAGCTGTAATTGTTTTTAATGAAATTCGTAAACCACATAATAATACTTATAAAGAAGTTAAAGCGCTTTATGAATCTAACTATTCAGAAATAAAAAAAGCTAAAACAGAGCTTTCTAATTTAATTAGCTTTAGTAGAGTACTATCTGAACCGGTTACTGGTAAGGCATTAGAACAGGTTAAATCCTTAATTAGTGAATTAAGTATATACTAAAGATATATTTAATTAAAAATTAACCATTACATTAAATGTAATCTATCTATTTTTATGTATGAGCTCAAATAATCCATTTCAAAATATAAATCAAAAACAGGCTTCTATCTCATTGCAAGAGCATTGTGAACAAGCCATAGTACGGAAAAAAATAGGAAGACCAATTAGACCTAACATGGGTAAATACCTTATAAAAATGGATAAAGGATTACATACTAAACTATCTAAATATGCAGAAGAATTAGGAATCAGTAATTCATTCATTATTTCTAAAGCATTAAAAGAATTTTTCTCAAAATATTGTATTTAGAGGTGATCTCATGAAACAGAAAACAAAGCACGCTAAGAATATAGTAGCCCGAAAAAATTGGGCAAAAAAACAATAACTTCGCTAGTTCGTGATCCGATTGATAAGACGAACTCTAAAGAAAAATGCTCTTAAAAAAAATAAGTTACTTACAGCTCATTATCTGTTACATTTTACTTAATATAAAGTATTACCTTTTTTTATAAATAACGAATTAAGTTCGTAAATTTTAATTCTTTACGAACTTAAAACCAAAATCATAAAATGGCCTATCAATATGTAAGAGAACCTTTACGATTTGAGGAAGCGGATCGACTATGTCAGGCTTGTGAAAATGTGAAAGAAAAATTAATCGTCTGGACTTTATTAGATACAGGGTTAAGAGTATCCGAATTATGTGGGCTTACTCCACAGCAAATCCTATGGCAACAAAAGGTGATGCGTATTGCTGGTAAAGGTGGGCCTTATGGGAAAAAATCTAAAAAACGTGTGGTACCCATGTCTAAGCGGGTTCAAACATTACTTGAGCATTATTTCGCAATTAATAATTCCTGGCCTATTGGCGTAAGGCAAGTGCAAAAAATTATTAAACAGATTGCTAACAAAGCAAAAATAACACAAGAAGTTACCCCGCATGTCCTGCGTCATACATTCGCCACTTTAGCACTACAAAAAGGAATATCTTTGGCATCCGTTCAAAAAATACTTGGTCATGATAGGTTAATGACCACCGCAATCTATCTCAATTTTACAGACGCACATGTTATGGAAGAATATGAAAATAAGTGGTAAGCGCTTAGCGTGTATTTACGGACGATTTTGCCTAATACCCTTAATACCCTAAATCAGCTATTCAAAAGAAAGCTACTAGAAACCATCCCTTATCATCTACTGCTAAGCGGTTTAATAAATTGGTGGTGAAACACGCTACAAAGTAGAACGTGTATTTGGTAGTATTAGTGCGACCTGAAAGTCTTCTACTGTATTGTTTAAAAGGAGATGAAATGAACCTCGCAAGAGGTAACACATTAGAGCCTTATTAAACCAGATGTTTTGCCATCTGAGCCTACGTATCGGTGCGAATTGGGCAACCGATTGGTGCTAAGCGACACGGACAATGAACCTCTTCTTGAAAAAAAAAAGAGAAAATGCAGCATCGCGAGATGTGCATAAACTGCAAGCATCATGCGGTTGGAGGTCTAGGCTAGTGATATGGTGAACGTAAGTGAAGTTTTAACAAGTATCGTTACCAAAAATGAGCTAAAGATGCTGACAAGCTCAAACCAAAATGGTACGTGGAAAGGATACATTTTTTTAATACTGGATGTACGCAAACAATAAGTCCACCGGTATATTGAAGCCACCTAAATCACCGAAGTATGGTAGAAGGAACAGGGTAAGCCTGTATGCTCGCCTTTATCAAAGGCAGGTAATCCGTAAGGAAAGCTGTTGAGCATGCAGGTAAAGGAAAGTGGAGAAAGCGAACGCCATTCTGTAACGGCATGGATAGGGTTTGCAAGATCAACCCATGCGAAAGCAAGCAGACTTCCACTAGGTCCCTCGTGACAAGAAACTTTGTTAACCACTTAAGGAAGGAAAGCAAATGATTACATGTTTATATAGCGTAAGTGCACCTACCGATAACTCCCAAGCATGGCACCAGCTACCCTGGAAAAAATGCCAAAAAGTTGTTATGCGGCTACAAAGACGTATTGTTAAGGCGGTCCAAAAAGGAAGATGGGGTAAGGTAAAAGCCTTACAACATCTTTTAACACGGTCTTTTAGTGGCAAAGCTTTGGCCGTTAAGAGAGTGACGGAAAATCAAGGCAAAAGGACATCAGGCATAGATCGTCAATTATGGTCGACTGACAAGACTAAATTTCAAGGCATAAAACAATTAAAACAGAGAGGATACAAAGCTTCTCCGCTAAAACGGATCTACATTAGTAAATCCAATGGCAAAAGAAGACCTCTTGGAATACCCACGATGCGTGACAGAGCTATGCAAGCATTATATTTGTTTGCACTGGAACCGATAGCTGAAACAACCAGTGATCGAAATTCCTATGGCTTTAGACCGAAAAGATCCTGCGCAGACGCTATCCAAGCGAGTCATATACTACTTGCAGCGGACAAGCGTCCAAAATGGATACTAGAGGGCGACATCAAAGGCTGTTTTGATAATATTAACCACGAATGGCTTATTAAACACATCCCTATAGAAAAACGGATACTTAATAACTGGTTAAAAGCCGGTTTCCTAGAATCGAAAACACTGTACCAGACAACGGTAGGCACCCCGCAAGGCGGTATTATCTCTCCGGTACTAGCTAACTTGACCTTAGATGGGCTCGAAAGATTATTAGAAGAACGCTTTGGAAAAATTGGCAGTACAAAAAGAGCAAGACTCAGAAGTGGAGTAATCATAATCCGTTATGCGGACGACTTCATTATTTCAGGAAACACGCGTGAAATACTGGAAGATGAAGTTAAGCCATTAATATCTTCCTTTCTCTCTGAAAGAGGGCTTACCTTATCAGAAGAAAAGACAAAAATTACCCACGTTAATGCAGGGTTTGATTTTCTTGGTTGTAATGTACGCAAATACAATAAGAAACTGATCATAAAACCTTCAAAAGAAGGTATCAAGAACATTCTTAAGAAAGCGCGTACATTAATAAAAGCAAACAGAGCAAATACACAGGCAATAATCATTAAATTACTCAATCCAATATTAAGAGGTTGGGGAAACTATTATCGCCATGTATGCGCTAAGCAAGCTTTTAGTAAAATAGACCATGAAGTTATGCAGTCACTATGGAGATGGGCAAAGAGAAGACATCCATGCAAAGGATTACGTTGGATAAAGAACCGTTATTTTAAGATAAGAGGTTCGCGCCAATGGGTCTTTGCCTCATCTATAGCAGGAAACCAATCAAAGGAAATGCGCTTATTAAAACTAAGCGATATACCTATAAGACGACATGTTAAAATCAGAGCAGATGCAAATCCGCTAGATATAAGATGGAAAAAGTATTTTGAAGAAAGAGCAACTCGTACAAAGATATTGAGGAGCTCATTCTCAAAAGAAAATTCACTACTGCTAGTGTCACCACAAAAGAAGTTAAACCATGACGGACAAGCCGGTTCTAGAACAACAGGACTTAGATAAGGGGCCCAAGCGTAGTGCGGGGAAACTCGCAAGCTGCGTTTCTAAGGGGGAGGAGGATAGTAATACCCTCCTCCTACCTAACAAAGCTGGTTCAGAAGCGGAAAAGCCCGTTATATAAGACTTGATAAAACGCATACGAAACATGTTATGGAAGCAATAGCCTATAACTTATATAGAGCCCCAAATATCATATTAAGAGGTCTTTAGGGGATGGTCTATCTAAAATGAACAAAAATATAAAAAATAACATTGAAAATCAATAAAAAATAAAATACATGGCTCCTTAATAGAAAAAATAACACCAAAAACTATACCAAAACTATACTATATACCTATGACAACGGCCTCAGTTTGCACATAGTTGGAACAGTGGTGTTAAAGCATTAGGCTATTATTTAAAAGAGATAGCTAGTGAGCTTTTTGTCTTGCATCAATCTTTTTTGAATCGTTCTATTGAGCTAATTGTCTTTTTAAGGCATATTAGAAAACTGCGAAACCTGGTATGGCTTAAAAGCTATTACTAGGCTGCCACTTGCTGAACAAGCTAGTCTCGTGGCCAGAAATATAATGCGAGCAGAACCTATGCTATGGAGATTTTATGAAGATCCAGTAAACATTCCTTTGACCAATAACTTAGCTGAAAGACAAATCAAACATTACGTGGTCTATCGTAAAAACGCTTACTTTACCCAATCAGAAAGGGGTGATAGATTCTTAGAACGTCTTATCACTTTATATCTAACCGCTAAGCAACAAAAACTAAATCCTTTCACACAATTAAAAAATATAGTCGCTTAAAAACCACTGCGGTGAATAGATACGACAGAAGCAGGGAATCAAAAAAGCGCATGAACAGGGTAGATATCGAGGAAAAAAAACTGATCACGAGAGACACCAAAAATTCCTTTACGAACTAAAATTTAAACAAAAAAGTAATTTTTCAGGTTCTTGACTATTAAAGTAATAACTTTACAATTACTTTAATAAATAGTCAAAAACCTGATTTTATAAGATATTTTTAGATCGAGTATAGCGATTAATATGGAGGTAATTGAATACCAAGATTATTGCCCAATAGGACGATATCGTTCATACTCTGCCTAATATCATTAAGTGAATTATGGGCCGTCAAAGCAGATAATGTAGCAGGGAAAGTACGTTGATTAATATGATTAGAAGCGTTCTTAATGGCTGTAAGAGCCTGATTATAGGCTAAAACATCAGCATTAGTATAATTAATACCAAGAATTGGTAAATTCATTATTCTTTGCTGAATTATATTCAATCTATTATTAATGCCATTATTACCATTTATAACATTATTTTGTATTTCATCAACAGCAATTTGGGCTTCATTAAGAGAAAGTTGAGCCCGTTCATCAATAGCCCTAGCTTCTTCAAAGGCATCTAAAATATCCTGATCACCTTGTAAAAGCGCAACACCAGGAACATTATTTAGAACAGCTGCTTCTCTACCTTGAGCATCTGTAGCATGCTGACCGATATGACTAAACATAATAGCAATTCTCCGACGTATAATTTCCACCGTATTAAAATCAATTTGAGCAAGTGCAAACTGGTGTTGAGCCCACAAAAGGGCATCTTGAGCACTATCCCTCATGGCAATCATGGAATTTCTCAACTGATCATTGTAATTATTTAATAATTGATTAGTGTTTTGATTAGTAGCAGCATAACGTGCTGTGAGAGTATTATATGTTTGAATATACGGATCACCTGGAGGACCACCACCTGGCATCATTCCCATCAAAGAAATTGGTACAATAACGTAAAATAAATACGTTGGTAATAGCGATGTTAACCTCTTTATATTAATACTTCTAGACATTGCAATTAAAGTTAATCGATTAGTGATTAGTGGTTTTATTTTTAAAATAACATAACATTATATAAAGCCATAGTTATAAACTTTAATGAGTTAAAACTTACAAGGGCATATTCCACTATGTCTCTTCTCTCTACCATATTCAGTTTTACGTCTTACTCCCTGTTGAGGTAGAAGCATCACCTCCACCTAATTCTGGTGTGTTTCTTTCTGCATCATCGGCAGCCTTACGTGTCATCTCTGCTGCAATTTTAGCATCGGAAGCAGCCTTAATCGCACGTTCAGCAGCCTCTTGCTTATTAATAGAAACCTGCTTTGCAGTATCAGCTACACATTTCATAGAACTAAGAGTATCCTGAAACGCCTTATTATACAAAGTATTATCTCCACCTAATTCTGGTGTGTTTCTTTCTGCATCATCAGCAGCCTTACGTGTCATCTCTGCTGCAATTTTAGCATCGGAAGCAGCCTTAATCGCACGTTCAGCAGCCTCTTGCTTATTAATAGAAACCTGCTTTGCAGTATCAGCTACACATTTCATAGAACTGAGGGAAGATTGCAGTGCCTCATCATAACTTTTACTGAATCCCTTAACAATAGCTGTAGTAGAACTACCTTGCGCAACGGATATAGAAGATTTCAACGCTGGTACTTCTTTAGGTTTATCACCTCCGCCATCCATATAACTTGGATTCTCTATTTTGTTACACCCAACTACTCCTATTACGCATAAGAACAATATAATTTTAAATTTATTTGTATTCATGTTGGTTTATTTTAGTTTAAATCAAAACTAACTGTTATTACTACGGCTTTATCATTCAAGCAATATTAAAGCCTAATTTTACAAAAAAAACACAAAATCCGCAAATAATTACAGACATATACCACTCTACAAAAACTAAACATTTAACTTTTGAACAAAATAGCCATACAAAGGTCCCCTATCTAAATTACCATACATAACCCTAATAAACCCTGATTCTCTTAGAGCACTGCCTACCAATCTAGTATTCAATCTAATAGTAGTACCAACAATATTCTGTATATATCTCAATATATCAGTAGTAGTCATAAACTCACCTTCTTCCTTAGTAGAGGGATAAAGATACTGGACTATCAATTCAGACTCTGTAGACTTAGTATTAAATTGATTAGAACGAGTTTTTAACTCTAAAAATTCTTCTTCACGTAGTTCCCCACTACCGTGATCTAATTTATACAAACTATAGGCTTGTTCCCAGGCTTTCTCTAATATATATATAGCCTCATCATCTAAATAGTTAATGGAATCTATTTCAAAACTAATCCATCTACTATTACCCAAACCTGACCTTAAAAATTCAATATTATTGGTACTACCTACAAAAGAAGCTATACGTGATGCTGTTATTTCATCTTCCTGATAAGGCAAACGTACATTAATATAAGGCTGAGACAGCCAAGTCTTAATTACCTCTGAGTTAGAACGGAGCTGATGTAGCTCATCCAAGTCTATAATAAAGTTTCTTATAAGAGCCTTTTGAGCATCTTTTTCATTGCTTATAATCGGATTACCATTGTAATATCTCCTAAGAGTAGGAGGACACAAAAATCTACAAAAATAACTTTTACCTATATTTTCTTTAGATGAGCATAAGATTAAAGCATGTTTATTGATTTCTCCATCCTCAAAAACCGTACGTACCGCCCTAATCATCCATTTCTTAAGATGCGTATACCAATATTGATTATTATTAAACGTAGAATCCTTTAAATTAACATAACTGGCTAATTTATGAATATAGTCTTCATTACCAGAAGATTCATTTCCTTCGAAAGCTAAAAAATATGACTCTATAGGATTAAAACGCCCTACAAAAAACGATTTTAATATACAATTAATTAAGTCCAAATTACACTCAAAACCATGTCTATCTAAATTATCTCTTAGTTCATTTACGTTAACTTTTTCCCATAAATCAGGATTACGCTTAGTACTCATTTCACGCTCTTGAGTAACTACATTCAATCGAAAATTGAACTTATTACTTAAATAGGCTTTCACTTTACTGCGTTTAGTATTACTTAACTTCCTAACCCTATGGATATCAATAGAATTTACAGAAATAGATTTTACCTGTTGTATACCATAATCTATAAGTAACTGGAAATCAGCAGTAGTATGCTTTTTAAAGTATTCTGCTATATCCTTTACATCTCCTGGTAATTCAACGGATACAATACCAAAAGAATCTTGTAACTTCTTAGAAGCATTCTTTCCTGCCTCATCATTATCATAACAACATAATAGTACGGAAGTCTTACTACGTAAAATTCTCAACAGATCATCACTAGGCATCTGGTGCTCAGACTGTAAAGAAATAACATTGCTAAACCCATGTGCATAAGCACTCATGCAATCTTTTTCCCCTGCTGTAAACAGTACATAGTCTAAATTTCCTTCAGGTAACTGAACCAACCCAAAAACATCATCTTTATTTTGATTCTTATACGAAAATGATTTTTTCTGACCTTTAAAAAAAGGATCACTAGAAAATGAAGGTGATATCTCTGGAATATATACTTTAACTCTACCTGATACATGATAGGCCGATACAACCTGATGCTTTTCAAAGTATTTAAAAGACAAATAACGACCTGAGTTAGCGGTATAAGATAAAAAACTTACTTGTTTAACATCAAACTTTCCTAAAACAGATTGGTCAATACCATACTGTAGCCAGTATTTTAGATATAATCTAGAAATAAAAGATTCTGAATCAGACATGTATTCAATACGAAGTGTTTGAGAAGGTGAAGATACTCCAATGTCTTTAACAGTTGGTAAATTAGGAAAAATTGATTTTGGAACAACTCTTGATTTCTTTTCAGTATTCAAACCCAAGCACATCTCTTGGTTAATGAGTTCTAAAAGTTCCTTAAACTGTGTTTTACAGTCTAATCCATAATAATCCGCCCACATCCTAAAGGCATCTCCCTGATGACCCGTATTAAAAGATTTAAATTTTAACGTACCTGTCCTTTTTTCCTTATAAATAGACATACTTGGTCTATCATCTTTCTCAGAAAATATAGATTTGTAATTTTTTTTTCTTACATTTGAATTAAATGTAGGAACCAAGTAGCGGATGAGATATTCCTCTCCCCCTACCTTTTCCAGGATTTGTTCTTTTGTTATCATAAGCTGGAATTTTAATCCGTTTGGAAACTGGTTCTTACACTCATTTCGGTTCCCTACCAAAATTAAAGTAAGAAAAAGCCTTCTTCGGAGGGTTTTTTATACTTTGATGATTCTTGTTACATTACACTTATCAAAGATGACTTATCTAGGATACCTTTATTGACCCAATATAAATGAGGCAATTTCGTTTTTGCTAAAACGTTTTTCATGATTAGATCAATAACACCCTTAAGATAAACCGCTCTAGATTTATACCCTGAAAATTTATTAAAATCATCTACGTCAAATAAAAATTTATCTTCTAAACACGTTTTTTTTTTCACCATATATCTTATAATATTTTGAGCTGGTTTAGAAAGACTTAGCATAAATTCTATATCTATAGCATTTCCAATATTCTCACCTAAAAAAGGATTTTCTAAAAATTCCTCGAATGTTTTTATGCCTTTATTATACATGGTTCCAATATAATACATTCTTATATAAAATCATATTTTCTTATTGAGGATTTAAATTATTATGCGGAAGCTAAATTACTAATTTTTCTTTTAAGCTGCTTATCGTTCAACTTTTGGAGAAAAACTCAGAACTCATAATATGTCGTTTCAACATATTTAGCCTATAAATATGCATTATTAATAAGAAAACGAGCCACACAGTTTACAGATGTAATTATCATATAGTATAGTATAGATAACCAAGTATCTATACCAACTGTTATTTGTATAAAGTGCTATAGATCAATAAAAAACTAAAATATCATACGTTTTGCAATGCGTAACATACGATTAATACGTATTTAGATGATTTACATAAACTTAACATAGTCTAACTAACCAATGTTTTAGGCTAAAAACCGAACATTTTAATATGGAAATAGTAACTATTAGTAAGATCTTAGTAAGATCTTAGTAAGATTACAAAAAATCATATTACGCTGAAATACAGATTTTTATAATAATAATAGTAAGATAGTAAGATTATTGTGTATATATAATAAAATATATATACACATATGTATGTATATGTTATTATTATATATTACATAAATAAAATAATACTAGTATCTTACTATCTTACTATGTTAGTGTAATACAAATATATATAATATTGATTATCAATATTATAAATACTATAAGTGATATAGTAACATCTATAGTAACATTTATATAATATCTTACTATCCTTCTATATAGGTATAAAAATATTAATTGGTAATCAGATATTTAAATATTTTTATGCTCAGAAAATCTACTTCAGAAAAAACAGGTAAAGAATAGATTTGAAATATCATGTCAAATCAGTTATAAATACTTTATACTAAAATTCTACAACAAGTTTAACATTGGTTATGAGAATAATATAAAAATTTATAAATTTATAATTGATTTTCAATACAAAAAATTCTATTATAACTCATAATAAGGAATTTCATCATCTTTATAATGGAATCATATTTTTATAAAACACTACAAATCAATATAAAATAATTAAATATTTTATGGAACAGAATATTAGTTTATATATATATGAAGTGTCTTTCTATATCAATAATACTTCACTAAATACATAATAAACAGTTATATTATTCATTATGATAGAATAATATTCGCTATAAAGTATCATTTTACTACTCCAACTAAAATATATGTAAAAACATACTTTATATTATTGGTTATCAATTTTTTATATGTATACGAAGTGCCATTTTACACAAAAAAACACTTCATAAAAATATAAATACATGATATTCAGACTTATAAATATAAAACAAGTATATTATTCTGTTTTTTTATAAAATAAACACATATAGACACATACCAGGAATACCCTCTCTCTTAATCGCAAGTAATTTCCATACCCATCACGGTCGGCCCCCTTTCGCGTTTCTTACGCAACTCGTGCTCCTGCCCACTAGTTACCAACTCCTTTTGGAGTTTTCTAAGCATTTCTTGCCTTCCTAAACCAGATACCAATTCTTCATTCCAATCTTTAAACTGATAGGGTATAGACGATCTACAGTCTACCAGACACGCATCAGCCAACCTACGGACCTCTTCATCCATCTTCCTACCCGCTTTATCACTATCAAAAGCCAACGTTACAGACCACCCATTCTCCCTAGCATTAGACAACACATTTGAGAGCTCTCTTTTAACCCCTTCAGATAAACTACCACAAGTAGACACATACATAGTGCCCTTCAAAGAACTACTCATCTGCTTATAACTTAAAGCATCTATAGGACTTTCTGAGACCACAATATGCTTTACGGGTAGACCAGACTCAACCAAAACAGACAACCCGCGAGGCAGCCCTTTTTGGAAGTATTTAGTGCTATTAAAACATCCATCATCTGACATGGTACCTTTAGCATCAAACTGGTAGCTAATAGTGCTGCATATAGTACCTTTCCCGTTGCTATCTATATTCCTGTATAAAGCAAATACAGCTTGATTACCTACTTTAACACCTGTATAACACTCATAGGTAGTTTGATCAATACCTCTACAAGTCAAGTAATTACCTTTCTGATGCTCAACAACCCTGTCAAACACCTCTCGAGCGATATGACACTGTGAAAAAACATCCCCTATTTCTACAGATAAAGATTTTTGATCTTTAACAATCCGATCATCTAAATGCCTACTAGACAACCCACAAATACTCTGATAACTAAACCCACGTTTTTGCATAAAATCCACAATAGTTCCTTTCTCTTGTTCGTCTACCAAAGATTTATACATCCAGTGACCATTTTGATTAGGCCCATTTTTAATCAAAATTTTATCACTTTCTTTTTCCATAACGGCCCAGTTTTTGGAACTTTTTTCTTTATCTAAAACATAACCCATAGAAGCAGCATGTTGGATCAAATTAACTTCTCTTTTCACTTTTTCTAGATCATCTTTAATTCGATTCTCTATAAGCGTTTTATGCGTATTTCTAGAATAGATAACTTCTTGTTTAAGGCCTCTATTTTCTTCTTCTAAGGAACGGAGCTTATCCTGTACTTTTTCTAACTCCTCTTTGGCTTGTTCACGGTGAAAGGGATTTAAAGTGTTTATATGTTTAGTTTCTATTGATACTTCCCTTTCAATTTTATTAATACTTTTGTAGTATTCCTTTGATGTCGTATGTTTTCTCCCAGTTAATGAAACTTCTATTCCACGCTCCAATCCAAAAGGAGACATAGCTTCTGCATATCTATTTTGATAGCCTTGCAACTTAATCGTACCATGTCGATAGTGCTTAGCACTTAACCTTCCATCTGGAGTAATTGGAACTACTACACAATGAATATGTGGTGTCCTTTCATCCCTATGTATAGAAAATCGAACAATATTTTTTTCTCCACCAAACTCCTTACAAGCGAAATCCCAATTAGCTTTTTTCCAACCCTCAAATAATTTTTCATTAGCCTCTATTTCTTTCATTCGGTCATGACTACCAGTCATAACTAAACCCAAAGCTTTAACAGCATCTGATCGAATAGATTTAGATAATTTATAGCCCTCTGATATCCTTTGTTCAACAAGTTCAGATAATGATTTACCACCTGTATCGACCCACTCTTCATTTAAATATGTTCTAGAGGGATCTATATGTAAGCCTAGTTCTGAAACCAAATCTTTCTCTTCTGAATCTTCAAATACACCTGTTTTTTTAGCTTCCTGACAAGAACGATCTATGTGTTTACCAATTCCTATTAAACCTTTTTGGTAGCCCTTGATGTTAAATGTTGCGAATGCCATAACTATAAATTCACCATGCTAAAAAAACCAATCTTCTTTCCCATTTGCTAGACCTAAAATACCAAGCGTAATATAACGATAAATCACGATAAACGAATGGTCCTTGCAAAGCAAGGATTAATGAGCTAAGCCTTACTATCATAAGGCCTTGAACACAGCAAGCTAATGGGGAAAAAGTTGCTCCATTCAAGCGTATGATCCCTGGAATATTATCCTATATTTACACCATGAGTCGTCGCTTAAATTATTGCTAATTATGGCAGATAAAATTAAAATAATAGTCGAAAAACTGATTAAAGCAGGCGTGGATATGAATACCTTTCTAAAAGCATCTGGGTCGTCTATACAGGAAAAAATAGCAGAGATAAGTCAATTATATACTGATCGAGTAAAAAAACCAAAGCATAAAAGAAAAATGGCAAAATACTAATGGACCATTACCCATGTTAACTTTTTATTTTTTTCTAGCCTTATTTCTATTTCAGTTACTTTACTGGATGAAAATAAGTAGATTTTGTATAAATGACCGATACTTGAAATGGGCAGTTGATTTAGTATTCTATTCAGGGTTTGGGTGCTATACCCGACTGATTTTAGTAGGGTCTATTTGTTTTCTAGCATGGGATAGATTAAAGCTATTTTTATCAAAATCTTTCGGTAAAAATAATGGTTTTACGTCTACAGCATTACTCTTTTTATGGTTAATATTTACCTGTTGTTTTATATCCTTTCAAAGGATATGTATTTATTTATCCAGGTATGATTTTATAAAATCACGAGAATGGTTAATACCTTATCTGTTTATACTGTTTTTTACTGCTTTTGCACTTCCATTTTGGTTTTATATAGGTATAAAACCTTCCATAAAAAAAGATAAAAGTTCAATTATTAGTCCTAAATTTTACGATAAAAAGTCACCTTTTAGCATTGCTTTACCTACTAAAAATGGTCTATTACCCATCAATAATCCTCAGAGAGGAATTTATATACTAGGGGGTCCTGGAAGTGGTAAAACTAGATATATTTTAGAGCCCATATTATATGCAATGATCCAAAAAGGTTATTGTGGACTTGTATATGATTATGATTTTGAAGGTACGCCAATAGATCGAAAAAGCAGCTATTGCTTATCTAAATTTGTATATAATTGCTATTTAAAATTACCAGAAAAGGACAGAAAAAATATTTTTTTTAAGACGATTAATTTTACGGATCTGAATAAAAGTAGTCGCATCAATCCTATTGATCCTATATACATATCAAATAGATCCTATTTAGAAGAATATGTAACCGTATTATTAAAAAATCTTAATTCTGGAGGGAAAGATGATTTTTGGTATTTAAGTACTAAATCCCTTCTAAAGGGCATTATTGCTTACTTATCCAATCAGGCAAAGAGTTGTTGTACGTTGCCGCATGTAGTAACGTTAGTTACTAAGCCTATTGATAAAATATTAAATCTCATAGAACAAGACTCAGAAGCCTATTCCTATGCTAGTTCCATATTTGATGCTTATAAAGGTGGAGATAAATCATCAGGTCAGTTAGTAGGTATCATAGCAAGTTTTAAAACAAGCTTACAACCTTTAATTGATAAGAACTTATTTTGGGTATTGGGTAAAAATGAAATAGATTTAACTATCAACGATAGTATTACTCCAACCATACTCTGTATAGGCAACTTTCCACCTACCAAATCAGCTTTCAGTCCAGTGATATCCTTGCTAATTACCATATGTTTTAAATCTATGTATGGCCACAATAGAACGAAGAGTTTTGTGTCCATAGATGAGCTACCTACCTTATACATCCCAGGCTTATCAGAAGTCCCAGCTACGGCAAGAAAATACGGTATTAGTACCATTTCTTGCATACAATCGAATGCCCAACTAGAAGATACCTATGGAAATATAGGTGCTAAAAAGATACAAGGTATCCTAAGCAATCAATTTATGGGCAACTGTGGTGTGGAGTCTTCTAAATATGCCAGTTCCATCTTTGGCAAGGAGGAACATACGATCAAATCTACAAGTTCCTCAGAAACCTGTCACAGCAATACTCAAGGTCATCATACTACGCATGGTGAAAATATCACTATACATGAACAAGAGTTGATCAAACCTAATGAGTTTTCAAGTTTTAATGTGGGATTTTTTGCGGGGAAAGTAGTAGAAAGTGATAATGTATTTTTTCAGGAACAGTTTAAAGAAGTATCGTCTTATGACAAAAACTTTAAAAATGAGTTGTTAAAAGATTTACCAGATATTACAAAGGTTAGTAATGAAGATATTGCAGCCAATCAAAGGAAAATAGAAGAAGATATAGATCTACTTTTGGAGTATATGTAAATATTTTATTTTTTAGTTAAAAATTTTTGTATGTTTTAAAATAATTTCATATATTTTTGCTATATTTAATAAATATAGCAAAAATATATGAAATTATCATTATGTTATTTATATTTTTTAGCGTATAACTGTTTGGCTACTACTTGTTGGGAAACAAAAGTCAAACCAAAAGTTGAACATAATCAGCTGAATCAAAAGAAAGATTCTGATAAAAATGGCCAAGAATCTATTAATGAAATGTATAATCGAAGTATGCCACCTTTGTATAAATCAGTTGGTTTAAACGATTTAAAAGAAACAAAACGCCTGTTAGATCTGGGTGCTGATCCAAATTTTGTCTATAAAGATGACTGTCCTCTTTATAGTGCTGTATGCAATGAAAACGAAGATATGGTTGCCTTATTACTCTCTTATGGTGCTAAAGTTATCTCTCAAGGAGATGGCAAATCAAATATTTTAGACGCTGTACGATATAAAAAAAATGATGCATCTAAAAGAATATATAATCTTTTGGTATCTAAACTTTCTTCTGAGGAAGTTGTTAGACTGAATGTGCAAGAGAAAAAAGAACAAGATATAAATGAGGTTAAAAATGAAAGTACACCTCTATTGTGGGCTGTTATAGATAATGATTTACCTAAGGTGAAAGAACTTCTAAGCTTAGGCGCTAATCCAAATATAACTAACGTGCATAGTAACCCTCTTGAGATAGCTGTACGTAATAAGAATAAAGAAATGGTTTCTTTATTACTCTCTTATGGAGCGGAGGTAAGATTTGATAAAAATGGAATTTCAAGCGTTTTTAATTCTTTAGAGGTTAATAATAATCAAGAAATCCTTGATGTAGTTCTTTGTCATTTTGCTGATATCGGTAAGAAAGATTCAGTAGGTTTAACTCCTATTCATTGGGCTTGTAGGGATGGTCACCTAAATGTAGTAAAACATATTTTAGATAAATCACCTTTTCTGGTTCACAATACAGACAATCCTTATAAATTCACGCCACTTCATTGGGCTGCCAGAAGAGGATTTAAAGAGATCGTTGAACTGCTTATTGCTAAAGGTGCTAGTAAAGCTGCTAAAAGCAAGAGTGGCTTTACACCTTTGATGTTGGCTATAGCTAATAAGCATAAAGCTTTAGAAGGTATCCTTTCCCCAGATGGTTTTTCAAGGCATTCAAAATGGGTAGACAAAGATTGGCAGTGTAGTATCTGTATAGAAGGCGTACAGGATTCTAAAGATAAAATATTTCCTTTTATCCCATTAGATTGTAGTCATAAGTTCCACTTCAGGTGTATTACTATGCATGTGTTGAACCAGCGTGACAATAATCAAACCATTAACTGTCCTCTTTGCCGTGGTAATCTATCAGTAGATATGATTCAAAAAATAGTTTCTAGTGCTACTAACACAACCATGAGTGCATTTAGTACGTTAAATGCAGTTAGGCAAAAAGATATGTCGAGATTAAAGTTGCTATTAGCAAAAGGTGGTAACCCCAATGAGTCAACTATTTCGGGTGCTGCTTTAGAAGAGGCTGTTCGTCAGTCTAACTATGAGATGGTCTCCTTGTTATTAGACTATGGTGCTGATCCTACATACCAAGACCCTAGGACAAATAATACGCCTTTGCATTATGCAGCAGATAATATGCTTTTTGAAAGAACTAGTCAAGATGTATCTGATAAGATATTCATATCCCTTATTAAGCATGGTGCTATGGTAAATAGTAAAAATGTGAAATGTAAAACACCTAGGGATCTTGTGTGCAGTTTTGATGATCCTCTATTTGTTTTAACAGAAGCTGGCAGTATTCGCTCAGGCTATTTCGATGATATTCAACCTGTATTTGGCTTGTCAGGAAGTAAGATTAAGCAAAAGATTTTGTTTGGAAAGGAACTAGAACATATAGACTATCACGCAAAATTATAACCATGTTTAAGAATAAAATAATAACAAGCTTGATAATTTTTTTAGGTTTGACTTTTAGTGTATTTGGTAAACCGAATAGGGTTTATGTCTTGCAAAGACCTATTCATACACATGGTTGTCATGGAATAGAAGTCAATTATGGGGTTTCGCATAAAATGCATGGGGTTTCTGCAGGCTATGCATATCACATTAATGAAATATGGCATATGAAATTATCTGGTGGTTTTTCTAACAAAAACCTATTGACCGTATACAATACTTACCACTATAATTTGTTCAATCATTACGAATCTACCTTTCTGAATTTTTTAGTAGGATGTCAAGGTAGCTATAAATTCCACCATGCTTGTTGGGAGCATTGTGCTAAACGTTTCAATATAGGCGCCCAATTAGGTTTAGAGGTGGAAAAATATATCACGGATTACTTGCTGTTGATATTACTAGCAGAAACGCCTATTTCCTTTTTGGATAAAAATGATGTTTTTAATTATCGATTTTCGGCAGGATTACGTATTACCTTTTAAAGAATAGCTATTGATCTAGTCGAAGCAATAATGTGGCAAATAGTTTTACTATGTACTATTAACCCAATATAATGAATATATGGTTAATTAATGAAAATGAGAACTAAAATGAGAAAAATAGCATCTCCATTATTTATTGCTGCTTCTTTATTTTTTTGGTCTTGTACAGTGGCCTTTAGACAGCAATTTGCAGACGATATCACTTGGATACCCAAGCATGAATATGCCTTGTTGCCAGAAAAAGGTGTAGCACCTGTTTTAGCAGAAAAAGTTCCTGTAATATTGAGTATTAAGTTTGACGACACATGGAATAACGATAGGTCTAACAAGCCCAAAGCTCCACATAGGTATGAAAAATGGGATGTTAATCCAGAGGTTATTCAGTTTCGTATTAAGGGTATTAGGGTTGAAGGTGGCGAAGGAAAACTGTTCAAGCGTGTTGAAATAGATGGAAAATATTCTATAGGTGAGCCATTTAAAGTAGGTAGTATAGTCCAACATGGTGATACGCCTCTATACTATGTTCCTAATGAGAAAGACACTTGTCATACACATAAGGTCAGTATTGATGCGATCATATTGACTTGTGACTTTAATAGGGAGGGAGGAGATCCTATAACCTGTTCGTTAAGGCTAGATGAGCCTACCTATGATTTAAAAGCAAGTGCCAATGTTAAGGTTATTTATGTAGAAGACAAAGAAGGTACACCTATTAACATTAACATCAGTTCATCCAACGTATTAGCATCGTGTCAAAAATACCGATTGGTTAAATGGTGTGTAACAGATGGAAAAGGATCCATGTATGTAGATACAGGCACATGCAAAAAACCAATATGTAGCAATGAACCACTTAAATTTGGTAGCAATACACTCTTTTACGCTCCAAAACCTGGTAGTGATGGCACCCATACCATTCATTTAACAGTAGGCAATACTAAAGGTGATACCACACAAGACTATTCTTTTTCTGTTAAAGTTCAAGATCATAGAATTGAAAACTTTACAGCAGAACTTTCTATAGTCTCAGGAGAAATACCTTTGTTACCGTTTAAAGATAGGGTATGTAAACTTAAGATCAGGCCATTAAGCGATGCAGGTAAAGTGCTTCAATACCATATTAAGGCCATTAAGCTGAATGGAGGTAAGTTCATTTTAAGTAAGGATTCCATAAAAGAAGGAACACCCCTAACAGTAGGGGTCAATACACTAATGTTAAATCCATGTGGTTATGTTGGTGATTTAACGCCCTCTATCACCATAGTAAATGATAAGGGAGATGAACGTGAAGTAACGCTTAAACATCCATTTATTGTTAAAGATCCATCTTTTAAAGTAGTGGGTAGTTTAGAAGGTAGTGTTGAGAATGGTATGGATAACAGACATATCAACTTAAAGGTTATTGCGCCTTTTAATACTACAAGTGACAAATTTATTTTGTCAGATTATCGTCTATCAGGCGGTATAGAAGGTGATTTGCTAAAAATAACAGGAGAGCCTGTTGAACTTGGTGGTATGCTTTCAGTAGGCGATAGTGCATTTAAATTTAGGTTAGGTGAACTAGATCAGTTTATAGATAAGATTGATGGTGTCCCAAGGATTTATTTTGATATTACCTATCCAGATGGCACACATCATGAAACAGAAGCTGTAGATCTTTCTATTTTCTTATTTGAAGCATTGGCCTCTAAGGTAGAGTCATTATCTGAAGATAGTAAATCGCTTTATAAACCTATTGTTCAGGATTATAGTTTAAACCCAGAATCAGCCTTTCAAAATTTACAAGCTATAGAACCAGATTGGTATAATAGGCAATCTAACCTACATAATATACTGGTCTATATGCAGCATGATACAGCTATTTCCCCTCAAGCTACAGATGCACTTGCTAGCCTACAGACACTAAAAAGTGATACTAAAGATAAAGTAAAGACTAGGGTATTGACCACAAGGTTATTAAATGATTGGCATAAAGAAATGAATCATATTAACGTTAATCAAGAACCAGATGGTCGTAGAATACATACAGGAATACTAGAAAAAGAGGTTAGTGCTTTTTCTGATATATTTCGATCATGTAGAGATACTCTAGGTATGGAAGATGTAGTACAATCTTTAGACGATGTACTTGAAAAAATTACAGATTTAAAAAGAGAAACAGAAGTAAAACAGGCTAATAAAGACAGAGATAAAGCAAGAGAAGAAGATTTTAAAGATCGTACTACTAGGTCTATAAAAAATGAGCGAGAAACTAGAGAGGCTGAAGTTAGTATTTTAAAATCTGAAGACAAACGTTTAGGGAGAGAGATAGAAGAGCTATGTGACAGTAGGGATGAACTAGAGTCTAAAATAAGAAACCATGATGGTAGTATTTCAAGGTTAAATAGCTTAATGCAAGAGTTAAGTAGAGTTAATAGTGAGTTGCGTTCTAAGTGTAATAAATTAGAAGCAGAATTAAAAGAAAGTAAAAAAGAGGCGAATGATTTGTACGGAAGGATACATAATCTAGAATGGGAAGAGGAGCATAGATATGATGTGAATTACCATAACCTTAGAGACAAGGGTTTTATAGATTAATTTTATCATTTTTACCATAAATATCTCACTATAAGTTTATAAAACTAGATAAAATATCTTCTTGCCCATTAGCTTGTTTATAATACTCCTTACGTAGTAAGGATACAATATTAAAATAGAAGAAAAATGATATTACTGGACATAACAGGCGCCCTTGAAGGTTGGATCACAAGCGGCTACCAGTTGTTGACCTTGGTAGCCAAACTACTAGGTGTAGTAGGCGCCTTTAGATTGGCCTATTTGTATAATACTGGCAGGGACAGAGGCATGATCTTTCATGAATTACTACACTGGGTAACTGCTATTGTATTTTTTTCATCGATTGGCCCTTTGTATGATATGGTTGCCAATTTTTTTAGAATCGGATAAATTATAGGTTTCCCATGCAAAAATTAGTCAATAGCCCCTACTTAAAAGAAAAAGGCTTTTTAGGTCCTTTTTCATTACCAGAAGCCTTAGTGGCGTTAGGCATTTGCTGTCTGACCTATATCATATCTTGTTATTGTGAAGATTGGTTGCACTACAACCGCATGTGGACCATCTCTTTAACAAGCCTAATGGTTATTATTTCTTTTTTAGTAAAAATATTGCTGAAAAATAGTAATCCTACCTGGTTATCAAGTCTTTTTACTTATTATTTTTTGCATATGACCGTAGATAATTTTAGGAAAAAATTTAAGATCAATGCTTTTCTCAAAAAAAGATAAGAAAGAAGACTTACATAGAGTTCTACCATTTGTAGATTTTCATGACGATATAGCTATTTCTGCAGATGGGACTATCTCTGTTCCATTTAAAGCCTCTTTAGCCTTTCAGGAACAATATACCGAGCAACAGTATATAGACTGGACGCATATGCTCTCTAGTAGTATGAAAGAATTGCCTTGTAACAGCCTTTTACAACAAGTAGACATATACTACCCAGACGAATGGAATAATCCATCTGTAGATAGTAACGAGCTTGATTTCTTTAAACAAAAACAATTCAGTCATACAGAAAGTCGTCCTATACTCCGCCATGAATCCTATATCATACTTTCCTTTCCTGGATTATATAAGGAATATACGCCATTATCTACTTTTTATTCTAGAGATGAGACAAAAAGTTTTAGCAAAAATCCATTTGCTCATTTAGAAAAGCGACTCACAATGGCTAAAAAGGATGCCGCCCAATTTCGTCAAAGTGTATCTACCTATCTGCCCTTAACCCATCTGCATGCTACTGAATTTTCCCACCTGGTCCATAGATGTTTGTCCTTAAATTTTGAAGACCCAGAAGGTAGCTTATATGGTGGTTTGGTTAAAAATAAAGAATATGCACAGGTGGCTAACAAAAAAGCCCAAGTGATTTCTTTAATGGAAAGTGCTACTGAACCTAGCTATACAGTTCTTGATAAATTTGGCCACAATGGAGGCGTTTGTGGCCCTTTAACAGAGGGCCTTGGGCGTAGCCTAGACTTTCCACATATCATTTCCAAAGTCATTCGTATGATCGACTCTGAATCATTCTTAAAAAAACATTTTAATGCATTTGCCTGGAGTGAGGCTACTAAACTCGATGAACGAAAGCTGCAAAACATCAGACATATACGCAGCGAGATGGCTGAATTCGAACAAACCCTTCTCCAGCGTAACGAACCCATTGTCTATTTATCTTTTTTAGTGATACCCTTTGGTATAACTGATTTGGAAACTCTTAATAACTATAGTGCTCAAGTATTAGCTGCTTTTGCTGGGATAGGCATGAGGGGTTATTTAGAAACCATCGATACCGCTAATTTATTTTGTGCTGCTTTACCAGGTAATGGCAATCAGGTGTATAGGCGTATACCTATTCCATTACTTACAGCAGTTGCCCATATGAATAGTACCACACCATTCACAGGCTATAAAGAAGGTGTGTTACTAGCCAATAGATACAGAGAACCGATCTATTTCAACCCATTTAACACCACTTTAGACAATCAAAATGCATTTATTTTCGGTCCTTCTGGATCTGGAAAATCCTTTTTTAACGGCAAAATGATTAAAGATCGATTTGAAGCTGGCCATATAGTGATTGTCATTGACAGTGGTGGAACCTATCGCCATTTATTTGAAGCTTTAGGAGGGAAATATATTGAACTCAGTGCAGAAAAATGTTTAGACCTAAATCCTTTTTTATTCCCAGCTGATGAATCAGGTAGCTACCTGCCAGATAGTAGTAAAGTCATATTTCTAGTTCAATTGATTGGCAAAATGTGGAAGGGAGATTTGAATGAAAATCCCATGAGTGAAGTAGAAAAATCTTTACTCTCTCAGTGGATTAGTGATTATTATAGAGATTTACCAGAATTGGTAATCCCTACTTTAACGGGATTTTATAACTATCTACAAGCATTGGTAGCAGCTAATGGACAAGCTATTCTTGATCTAAAAAAAGATCAGTTATTCCATTTTCAAGAATTTTTTATTGTTTTACAGCCATTTGCCCATGGCATCTACAAAGATCATTTTAATGCATTAGCGCAGGACTATCTAGTTGACCATAGATTAGTCTGTTTTGAACTAGAAGCGATTAAAGGCAATAGCAAACTCTATCCATTGGTAGTACAGATTCTATTTGACTTTGCTTTTGAGATGGTATCTAAACATCCAGATGCCATCAAGTTTATAGATATCGAAGAAGGTTGGACCACCTTAGATGATGCCTCTAGAGAGCATATAGAAGCTTTTTACCGAAAAGGCAGAAAAACAAAAACCTCTATTCGCATCATCACCCAAGACATCGGGGAGATCAAATCATCTAAGATCGCCAGTGCTATTAAAAACAATGCAGCTGCCTTTATCCTGTTATATAATGAAAAAGCATCTAGTAGGGAAGAAATAGGTGAATTTCTAGGTATGAATGAGTTAGACATGCAAAAATATGCCAGTCTTCGCAGACAAAATGGCCCAGGCGGTTTTAGAAAAATATTTATTAAAGAGATGGGACAAAGCCATGTGTGGCTACTAGAACCCTCTCTGTGGGAACATGCTATGTTTACCTCTCACCCATCAGAAAGAAACCAAATCGCTGCATTGGCTAAAAAACATGGAAATATAGAAGATGGCATTGCAGAATGGGTGTACCATATTAAAAAAAAATATTATGTCTAGTCATTTTCAAGGTATTCTATCTTCTTCAGTTCATCTAAACCTGGAAGCACAAAACCTAATGGTGGATACCACCATTGGCAAGATGGTTGGGATAGCTAAGTTATTACTATTGCCTTTCTTGTTGGTACGTTTAATGGTCTATTATTTTCAGTATCATTTAAGCACTGCCGAGTTATTAAAATCCTGTTATACCAGTCTATTAACACTAACTGTTACCTTTCTGCTTTTACAGTTCTACTTGGATATTTTTCATATGCTAGACAAATTAACCGCCTTGATTATGAAGGGGTTTGATTGGCATGATCTGGTTAAACCTGATAGTTTCGAAAGTATAAAAGATCCTGAAATAAGTATCTGGCAGCTAATTAAAAATGGTTTTTCGAATTTAACTACTAAAGCTTTAAAATCGATATCTCGCATAATGGGTTTAACCACTACTATATTTCGTCATCAGGCGATCCTATTTACCTTACAAGTAGGTCCTTTATCCATTGCTGCTAGCCTCTTACCAGGAAATTTTAGTGGGATAGTTAATTATTGGCTCAATATGCTGATTTCCTTTTTAATGTGGGGAGTAACAATTGATTTGCTAGACTATTCACTGATTTCTTTAGAGTTTAATAATGCAGATGGTATCGGTGCTGCCATAGCTACATGCTTGATGTATGCTATGGTAGGGCCGCTTACCTCCTTATATATAGGCAATACGGTAGGCAATAGTCTTTTTGCGATAGGAGAGGCAAAGACGAGTCAGTTTATGGCTTATGGAGTTAGTAGTTTACAAAAGTTGAGAAAACAAAGTGAATAGTGACTAGACAATACAGTAATCCTTACTTCGTAAGGACTTGGTTTGGCAAGCTAATGGGAAAGAATACTATAAACACAATACAATATGTTAGATAATAAAGATCATAAGTCATCAACTGTTCAATCGATTCATAAGCTAAACAGCTATCATTACGGTAATATCATTAACCTATTACGATTTTTAGTTGTTTTTCTTTTGGTATCCTTAGGTGGGTTATCTTGTTTTCTAGGCTATATGGTATTTAAACAAAATAGGAGTGATTTGGTCTATTTTGCTACCCTTGAAGGGACCCATGTGGGTATAAGAAAAGAGAATCCCAATCATAACAGCAGAGAAGCTTTTGAAGTAGAAAATTTTGCTATGCGTTTTATCCAGGATGGCTTTGCGCATAGTGAAAATAACTACCAAGAAAACATTGAAAGAGCCTTGACCGTTATGAATAATGCCTCTAGAGTCACCCTAAAAAAACTCTTTTCTGATGATAGTTTGTTTCAAGTATATAAAGAATCTAATGGTGTCACCACAGTTACTATTAAAAGCATACGTACTGATATACAAGATTATCCATATAGTTCACAGATCTACTTTCAAACAGATTTAAAATTTTTAACTGGTCAAGGAAAAGTAAAAACCCATAGCTACCATCAAGGCATTGTATTAGAAATGCAACCAACAGCTAGATGCAGTAAAAATCCATATGGTTTAATGATCACTGATTTAACCTTTTTAAACCATGAAGAAAAGTAGCCTTTTAGCATTTTTGATCTCTTATTTTCCTGCTTTTGCATTGGATATCAAAGTTTCAGATCAATATCCTACTTTATTGGAACTCAGTGGTACGATTGAAAAGATTTCTTTTGGCAATGGAGACCAAGAATATGTCTCCAAAGAAGAAGGTAGGTTTTTAGAAGTTAAGGCTAAATATCCTGGAACTAGTAAAACCACTATTACGGTCTTTTATTTATCCAACGAAGGCAAAAAAAATGAAAAGGTGGATGTTTTTTATGGAACCGTTAGTTATGATGCAGGCATACAACCCATGTATAATCTTACCAATCATAAGGTTCAAGAGATAGAAGAAGCAGAAAAGTGGGATACCGATGAACCTTTAACTGAAAGCTTAACAGAAGCTATAGAATATGTCACTCAAGAACAACCAAATATTAAGCGCTTTCATCAGACTAAACAAAAAGTAAGTTGTTTTTTGAGTAATGCCATTAGTACAGGAGAAGAAGTTGTTTTAAAATTTGTACTGAAAAATAACTCTCCATATAACTATAAAGTAGGAGGCGTATATTTTGTAGGCAATAACAAAGACAAAACCGCTATTCCTATTAAACTCAAGCCTAAGCGTATGGTAGTAGCCCCAGGAGAGATCGTACCGATGATTTTCGTTATTAAACATAAGGTAGAAAAGTCAGGTATCGTCGTTCGTTTTGAAGAGAAAAAAGGGCGTAGAGATTTAAACTTAACCTTACCTAATAGATTGTTGCTGAGTATACCCTGTTTTGTTAAAGAATCTAAAGAAGTGTAGTGCCTATGGATAAGAAGCAATTAGGTTTTGGACTCGCTGGACTGTTGGTTTTTATTTGGGTGGTGCTCAGGGATGTAAGAAAAACAAAGAGTTGGCATGATTTTTTTTCAGCCCCTCCTCCCAAACCTTGTAAGCTACTCGAAAAAGCAGAACCATTATCGATTACCAAAGAAACCAATCAAAGAATTAAAGGTGTTGGTCGCGTGCAATCGGAACAGGTAGGTTGCTCTTTGTTTGAAGATATGGCCAAAAATATCAATCGAGAAGAAGATGTAACAAAGGTTGAACCAGAACCGGTTAAAAAACCTGAACCAGTTACGGTTAAGCCTAAAAAAGTAGTTCAAAAAACTAAGAAAATGGTCCTTTCTCCAAAACAAGAAGAAAACTACTTTCCAGTAGCCTTTGAAAGAAAAGGCAGAAAAAGGAATATTAAGGTAAAAAACAGATTTGCCGCAGGCTATGTCTATGGCACACAGGAACTCAAACATGGTAGAAGTATTAAAATACGTGTCAAAGAAGCTTTTGCTTACAAAGGTCAAGAAATCCCCAAAGGTGCGTTTTTATACGGCATCGTTGCTTTTGGAAAGGAGAGAATTCTATCTAAATTAGAAACAGCTGAATTTGGTAAAAATGTAGTTCCAGTGGCTATTGGTTTGTATGATTCAGATTATATGATTGGACTATTAGTAGAAAATTTACATCCTTTCATTGATCAAGCCCAAAACAAATTGCTCAGTAGAGCAGCTAGTAGTAGCAATAATTCGTGGGTAAGAGAGATCAGCAGCGCAGTAGTAGATGGCATTAAATCAGTTAAAAATGAACAAAAAATCACAATAGAAAATAGAAGAAAAGTATTCCTTCAACCAATAGAAAAATGAATAAATTTAAAAAATATGGAATAATAGCAGTATGTTTATTATTACCTATCACCTCTTCAGCAAGTATAGGATCTTCTATCAAATCAGGATTAAACAAAATATTACCTAATGGATTAAAGAAGTGGATACCTGGTCTATCTCCAGAAGAGAAGACTGCCCAATTGATGGAAGAACAAGTAGGTGCCTCTAACAACGTTCTAGTGCAAATGAAGGATGCGGCTGATAGCATGAGAAAACTAAAAAAGAGTGTGGAAGATGCCAATTCTATTAAAAACCAAGGTAAATCATTATTCAAAGATCTATCTGATGCGAAATATGGTAAAGTAGTGCTGGGTATATCAGAAAAAATAAGTGGCATTAGTCTCAACCCAAGTGACTATATTCCTAGTTTAGATTGTACTAGAAAAGTTAAAAGAGATTGTTCTTTTTCCTGTTACAGAGAAAAATCTCTATTAGGTAAGGTAGATTCTTTTACGGGTAGAAGTAGTAATTTCCTAAGCACAAAGCCACCAAAAAGATTAAATTCCATTTGCTCAGATATTCAAAGAGAGTTGCGTAGATCAGATCAGATAAAGATTGCCTCTAAAGAGGCCAATAATAGATTAATTCCAGTCTACAAAGAACAGATCAAAAATCTAGAAATTCAAAATAAAAAGATAGATAAAACGCTATCCAATCCTAATTTTTACAAAAATGATCCAGTAAAATACTTTCAACTAGAAAGCATTAAAAATAAAAATATCTTAGATATGGGAGAACTAGTAGAACGAATCAATAGGTTGCAAGTTCAATCGGAAGAAGTGTCTAAAAAAGATAAAGAAGCTATTGCAGATTTATATAGTGAAAAGTTGAACAATGATCTAATACAGCATATCGTCAAAAGTAAAATAAAAAGAAATAGTAAATTTTGATATGATCAACAAATACAATCTAGAAGCAATCAAGGAATTTGAAGAAAATCCTTTCGTAAACTACAGATCAGAGGTAGAATTCGACGGATTTTTCATAGATGAACTGTCAAATAAAGCTAAGAATATCATCAAGTATTTAATGTTCAAACATTCATTTAAAGAAGAAAAATTCTTATTTAAGCTAAACGAATTTAATAGGTTTATGATATACATCAATATGGAATATCCATGCGATGGGATAGCAGAACTATGCTCCAAAAAGGTATTAGCCAAAACCAAAAATCCAGATCTATATTGGGTGAATAATGATTTCTTTAGAACTGAAATCTTTCAACCAAAATACATAGAAGATGATGGTTGTAAGTAAAGATGCCTAGACAAGTTCCTGGATACGAGATGGAGACAAACCAGTAAGAGCAATAATATCCTCTATAGGATAGCCCTTATTAAGCATGGACTTCGCAATAGAAATGGCTTTCTCTGTTTCTCCTTCTAGCTTGCCTTCTAGTTTCCCTTTTTCTTGACCTATTCGGATACCTTCTTGCCTCCCCTTTTGTTCTCCTTCTTGTCTTAATCTTTCAGCTACTGACATGGCGATTTCCTTTAATTTTGGGTTAGATTGTTTAATCGTTTCTAACAAATCTGGATGATTATCCACCTGTAAGATATACAAAAAAACTTGATCAGCATAGCTAATATAATCTTTTTCTAAGAGATCTACAATTAAGTCTATATGATTAGCAAACCATTGATTAAATGAACGATAAATGCCTTGTTTGAGCACCATAGCTGCAAAAGCGGCCTTTTTATAACTAAGCAGCTCATCTTCAGACGTACTATAAAGATCAACCAGATGAAACTTGTCAAACATGCACGATCTGGCTAACTCAGGATCAGCAAACATTGACAATAAACTATTGGACCCTTTATATGGCTTATTTCCATTATATATACAGATATTTAATATCACTGGTAGAGGCCCATTTCCTTTTTCTTTTAGATGTTGCCGAAGTAACTGAACGTTATACTCCATGAAGCGCAGAGGCATATACGCATCCTCAATAGATTGATGCTCGCAAAGAATGTACAGGTATCCTTCCTTTCCATTTATATTGGTTTTGAATACTAAATCAGACTCTCCTCTTCTCCCAACTGGATCAACAAAGCTTTTATTGGTTAATTCTAAATTTTCTTTATCTATTTTCACAAGTAGATCGGAAGGTAAATTAGCAGCTAGAAAATCTAGCATCGCTTCCTTGTTACAGAATGTGTTTTTAAATACGGTGTCATGAGGCTTATCCGCTACTTCTTTTTTATCCTTTTTCTTATTTATTTTCTTACTCATCCGATTAATACATTACGACAAATAAATGGCATTAAAAACGTGAACCATCCTGTAATAATAGAAAAAATAAAGCATAATGCTTCATCTAATAAAACTTCTATATATCAGATTCATATAATACAATATTACGTATAATCAATCCTAATGGTAAACCGTTGTTATTTGATTTTATAATGATCTATCTGTAAGATTAAAAATAGAAAGCACAATAAATGATATTAGGACTCTTATAGAATTAATATAATTAATATATCTTTTATATATACAAAAGATATATTATATTAGTAATTAGTTTGATATTAGGTATTTATTGAAGGGTTGAATATCTATAAAAGATTATAAGTTTTAGTAGTAAGAAACTAGAGTTTACGTATATCTTTTGTATATACAAAAGATATATTATATATTATTGTATGCAAATTTTAGTAGCAAATATAAAAGGTGGGTGTGGGAAAAGTACATTAGTGTCTGCACTAGCAGATTTATTAGACGCTGATATTATTGATCACGATAACCAAGGAACAATACGTGTAAGTTCGTCCTTTACTGGTTTACGTGTACCAGTAACCTATGAAAAAATAACAAAAAAGATTGTTCTTCACGATACGCCACCTTATAATACAGGTAACTTGAAGAGCTTAATACAAGAGGTAGATTTAATATTGATTCCATGTAAACTTATGTACCCAGATTTACTTGCATTAAGAGCGCTTTCGGATGAACTAAAAAAACTTAACATGACACAAAAAGCTGTAATTGTTTTTAATGAAATTCGTAAACCACATAATAATACTTATAAAGAAGTTAAAGCGCTTTATGAATCTAACTATTCAGAAATAAAAAAAGCTAAAACAGAGCTTTCTAATTTAATTAGCTTTAGTAGAGTACTATCTGAACCGGTTACTGGTAAGGCATTAGAACAGGTTAAATCCTTAATTAGTGAATTAAGTATATACTAAAGATATATTTAATTAAAAATTAACCATTACATTAAATGTAATCTATCTATTTTTATGTATGAGCTCAAATAATCCATTTCAAAATATAAATCAAAAACAGGCTTCTATCTCATTGCAAGAGCATTGTGAACAAGCCATAGTACGGAAAAAAATAGGAAGACCAATTAGACCTAACATGGGTAAATACCTTATAAAAATGGATAAAGGATTACATACTAAACTATCTAAATATGCAGAAGAATTAGGAATCAGTAATTCATTCATTATTTCTAAAGCATTAAAAGAATTTTTCTCAAAATATTGTATTTAGAGGTGATCTCATGAAACAGAAAACAAAGCACGCTAAGAATATAGTAGCCCGAAAAAATTGGGCAAAAAAACAATAACTTCGCTAGTTCGTGATCCGATTGATAAGACGAACTCTAAAGAAAAATGCTCTTAAAAAAAATAAGTTACTTACAGCTCATTATCTGTTACATTTTACTTAATATAAAGTATTACCTTTTTTTATAAATAACGAATTAAGTTCGTAAATTTTAATTCTTTACGAACTTAAAACCAAAATCATAAAATGGCCTATCAATATGTAAGAGAACCTTTACGATTTGAGGAAGCGGATCGACTATGTCAGGCTTGTGAAAATGTGAAAGAAAAATTAATCGTCTGGACTTTATTAGATACAGGGTTAAGAGTATCCGAATTATGTGGGCTTACTCCACAGCAAATCCTATGGCAACAAAAGGTGATGCGTATTGCTGGTAAAGGTGGGCCTTATGGGAAAAAATCTAAAAAACGTGTGGTACCCATGTCTAAGCGGGTTCAAACATTACTTGAGCATTATTTCGCAATTAATAATTCCTGGCCTATTGGCGTAAGGCAAGTGCAAAAAATTATTAAACAGATTGCTAACAAAGCAAAAATAACACAAGAAGTTACCCCGCATGTCCTGCGTCATACATTCGCCACTTTAGCACTACAAAAAGGAATATCTTTGGCATCCGTTCAAAAAATACTTGGTCATGATAGGTTAATGACCACCGCAATCTATCTCAATTTTACAGACGCACATGTTATGGAAGAATATGAAAATAAGTGGTAAGCGCTTAGCGTGTATTTACGGACGATTTTGCCTAATACCCTTAATACCCTAAATCAGCTATTCAAAAGAAAGCTACTAGAAACCATCCCTTATCATCTACTGCTAAGCGGTTTAATAAATTGGTGGTGAAACACGCTACAAAGTAGAACGTGTATTTGGTAGTATTAGTGCGACCTGAAAGTCTTCTACTGTATTGTTTAAAAGGAGATGAAATGAACCTCGCAAGAGGTAACACATTAGAGCCTTATTAAACCAGATGTTTTGCCATCTGAGCCTACGTATCGGTGCGAATTGGGCAACCGATTGGTGCTAAGCGACACGGACAATGAACCTCTTCTTGAAAAAAAAAAGAGAAAATGCAGCATCGCGAGATGTGCATAAACTGCAAGCATCATGCGGTTGGAGGTCTAGGCTAGTGATATGGTGAACGTAAGTGAAGTTTTAACAAGTATCGTTACCAAAAATGAGCTAAAGATGCTGACAAGCTCAAACCAAAATGGTACGTGGAAAGGATACATTTTTTTAATACTGGATGTACGCAAACAATAAGTCCACCGGTATATTGAAGCCACCTAAATCACCGAAGTATGGTAGAAGGAACAGGGTAAGCCTGTATGCTCGCCTTTATCAAAGGCAGGTAATCCGTAAGGAAAGCTGTTGAGCATGCAGGTAAAGGAAAGTGGAGAAAGCGAACGCCATTCTGTAACGGCATGGATAGGGTTTGCAAGATCAACCCATGCGAAAGCAAGCAGACTTCCACTAGGTCCCTCGTGACAAGAAACTTTGTTAACCACTTAAGGAAGGAAAGCAAATGATTACATGTTTATATAGCGTAAGTGCACCTACCGATAACTCCCAAGCATGGCACCAGCTACCCTGGAAAAAATGCCAAAAAGTTGTTATGCGGCTACAAAGACGTATTGTTAAGGCGGTCCAAAAAGGAAGATGGGGTAAGGTAAAAGCCTTACAACATCTTTTAACACGGTCTTTTAGTGGCAAAGCTTTGGCCGTTAAGAGAGTGACGGAAAATCAAGGCAAAAGGACATCAGGCATAGATCGTCAATTATGGTCGACTGACAAGACTAAATTTCAAGGCATAAAACAATTAAAACAGAGAGGATACAAAGCTTCTCCGCTAAAACGGATCTACATTAGTAAATCCAATGGCAAAAGAAGACCTCTTGGAATACCCACGATGCGTGACAGAGCTATGCAAGCATTATATTTGTTTGCACTGGAACCGATAGCTGAAACAACCAGTGATCGAAATTCCTATGGCTTTAGACCGAAAAGATCCTGCGCAGACGCTATCCAAGCGAGTCATATACTACTTGCAGCGGACAAGCGTCCAAAATGGATACTAGAGGGCGACATCAAAGGCTGTTTTGATAATATTAACCACGAATGGCTTATTAAACACATCCCTATAGAAAAACGGATACTTAATAACTGGTTAAAAGCCGGTTTCCTAGAATCGAAAACACTGTACCAGACAACGGTAGGCACCCCGCAAGGCGGTATTATCTCTCCGGTACTAGCTAACTTGACCTTAGATGGGCTCGAAAGATTATTAGAAGAACGCTTTGGAAAAATTGGCAGTACAAAAAGAGCAAGACTCAGAAGTGGAGTAATCATAATCCGTTATGCGGACGACTTCATTATTTCAGGAAACACGCGTGAAATACTGGAAGATGAAGTTAAGCCATTAATATCTTCCTTTCTCTCTGAAAGAGGGCTTACCTTATCAGAAGAAAAGACAAAAATTACCCACGTTAATGCAGGGTTTGATTTTCTTGGTTGTAATGTACGCAAATACAATAAGAAACTGATCATAAAACCTTCAAAAGAAGGTATCAAGAACATTCTTAAGAAAGCGCGTACATTAATAAAAGCAAACAGAGCAAATACACAGGCAATAATCATTAAATTACTCAATCCAATATTAAGAGGTTGGGGAAACTATTATCGCCATGTATGCGCTAAGCAAGCTTTTAGTAAAATAGACCATGAAGTTATGCAGTCACTATGGAGATGGGCAAAGAGAAGACATCCATGCAAAGGATTACGTTGGATAAAGAACCGTTATTTTAAGATAAGAGGTTCGCGCCAATGGGTCTTTGCCTCATCTATAGCAGGAAACCAATCAAAGGAAATGCGCTTATTAAAACTAAGCGATATACCTATAAGACGACATGTTAAAATCAGAGCAGATGCAAATCCGCTAGATATAAGATGGAAAAAGTATTTTGAAGAAAGAGCAACTCGTACAAAGATATTGAGGAGCTCATTCTCAAAAGAAAATTCACTACTGCTAGTGTCACCACAAAAGAAGTTAAACCATGACGGACAAGCCGGTTCTAGAACAACAGGACTTAGATAAGGGCCCAAGCGTAGTGCGGGAAACTCGCAAGCTGCGTTTCTAAGGGGAGGAGGATAGTAATACCCTCCTCCTACCTAACAAAGCTGGTTCAGAAGCGGAAAAGCCCGTTATATAAGACTTGATAAAACGCATACGAAACATGTTATGGAAGCAATAGCCTATAACTTATATAGAGCCCCAAATATCATATTAAGAGGTCTTTAGGGGGATGGTCTATCTAAAATGAACAAAAATATAAAAAATAACATTGAAAATCAATAAAAAATAAAATACATGGCTCCTTAATAGAAAAAATAACACCAAAAACTATACCAAAACTATACTATATACCTATGACAACGGCCTCAGTTTGCACATAGTTGGAACAGTGGTGTTAAAGCATTAGGCTATTATTTAAAAGAGATAGCTAGTGAGCTTTTTGTCTTGCATCAATCTTTTTTGAATCGTTCTATTGAGCTAATTGTCTTTTTAAGGCATATTAGAAAACTGCGAAACCTGGTATGGCTTAAAAGCTATTACTAGGCTGCCACTTGCTGAACAAGCTAGTCTCGTGGCCAGAAATATAATGCGAGCAGAACCTATGCTATGGAGATTTTATGAAGATCCAGTAAACATTCCTTTGACCAATAACTTAGCTGAAAGACAAATCAAACATTACGTGGTCTATCGTAAAAACGCTTACTTTACCCAATCAGAAAGGGGTGATAGATTCTTAGAACGTCTTATCACTTTATATCTAACCGCTAAGCAACAAAAACTAAATCCTTTCACACAATTAAAAAATATAGTCGCTTAAAAACCACTGCGGTGAATAGATACGACAGAAGCAGGGAATCAAAAAAGCGCATGAACAGGGTAGATATCGAGGAAAAAAAACTGATCACGAGAGACACCAAAAATTCCTTTACGAACTAAAATTTAAACAAAAAAGTAATTTTTCAGGTTCTTGACTATTAAAGTAATAACTTTACAATTACTTTAATAAATAGTCAAAAACCTGATTTTATAAGATATTTTTAGATCGAGTATAGCGATTAATATGGAGGTAATTGAATACCAAGATTATTGCCCAATAGGACGATATCGTTCATACTCTGCCTAATATCATTAAGTGAATTATGGGCCGTCAAAGCAGATAATGTAGCAGGGAAAGTACGTTGATTAATATGATTAGAAGCGTTCTTAATGGCTGTAAGAGCCTGATTATAGGCTAAAACATCAGCATTAGTATAATTAATACCAAGAATTGGTAAATTCATTATTCTTTGCTGAATTATATTCAATCTATTATTAATGCCATTATTACCATTTATAACATTATTTTGTATTTCATCAACAGCAATTTGGGCTTCATTAAGAGAAAGTTGAGCCCGTTCATCAATAGCCCTAGCTTCTTCAAAGGCATCTAAAATATCCTGATCACCTTGTAAAAGCGCAACACCAGGAACATTATTTAGAACAGCTGCTTCTCTACCTTGAGCATCTGTAGCATGCTGACCGATATGACTAAACATAATAGCAATTCTCCGACGTATAATTTCCACCGTATTAAAATCAATTTGAGCAAGTGCAAACTGGTGTTGAGCCCACAAAAGGGCATCTTGAGCACTATCCCTCATGGCAATCATGGAATTTCTCAACTGATCATTGTAATTATTTAATAATTGATTAGTGTTTTGATTAGTAGCAGCATAACGTGCTGTGAGAGTATTATATGTTTGAATATACGGATCACCTGGAGGACCACCACCTGGCATCATTCCCATCAAAGAAATTGGTACAATAACGTAAAATAAATACGTTGGTAATAGCGATGTTAACCTCTTTATATTAATACTTCTAGACATTGCAATTAAAGTTAATCGATTAGTGATTAGTGGTTTTATTTTTAAAATAACATAACATTATATAAAGCCATAGTTATAAACTTTAATGAGTTAAAACTTACAAGGGCATATTCCACTATGTCTCTTCTCTCTACCATATTCAGTTTTACGTCTTACTCCCTGTTGAGGTAGAAGCATCACTCCACCTAATTCTGGTGTGTTTCTTTCTGCATCATCGGCAGCCTTACGTGTCATCTCTGCTGCAATTTTAGCATCGGAAGCAGCCTTAATCGCACGTTCAGCAGCCTCTTGCTTATTAATAGAAACCTGCTTTGCAGTATCAGCTACACATTTCATAGAACTAAGAGTATCCTGAAACGCCTTATTATACAAAGTATTATCTCCACCTAATTCTGGTGTGTTTCTTTCTGCATCATCAGCAGCCTTACGTGTCATCTCTGCTGCAATTTTAGCATCGAAGCAGCCTTAATCGCACGTTCAGCAGCCTCTTGCTTATTAATAGAAACCTGCTTTGCAGTATCAGCTACACATTTCATAGAACTGAGGGAAGATTGCAGTGCCTCATCATAACTTTTACTGAATCCCTTAACAATAGCTGTAGTAGAACTACCTTGCGCAACGGATATAGAAGATTTCAACGCTGGTACTTCTTTAGGTTTATCACCTCCGCCATCCATATAACTTGGATTCTCTATTTTGTTACACCCAACTACTCCTATTACGCATAAGAACAATATAATTTTAAATTTATTTGTATTCATGTTGGTTTATTTTAGTTTAAATCAAAACTAACTGTTATTACTACGGCTTTATCATTCAAGCAATATTAAAGCCTAATTTTACAAAAAAAACACAAAATCCGCAAATAATTACAGACATATACCACTCTACAAAAACTAAACATTTAACTTTTGAACAAAATAGCCATACAAAGGTCCCCTATCTAAATTACCATACATAACCCTAATAAACCCTGATTCTCTTAGAGCACTGCCTACCAATCTAGTATTCAATCTAATAGTAGTACCAACAATATTCTGTATATATCTCAATATATCAGTAGTAGTCATAAACTCACCTTCTTCCTTAGTAGAGGGATAAAGATACTGGACTATCAATTCAGACTCTGTAGACTTAGTATTAAATTGATTAGAACGAGTTTTTAACTCTAAAAATTCTTCTTCACGTAGTTCCCCACTACCGTGATCTAATTTATACAAACTATAGGCTTGTTCCCAGGCTTTCTCTAATATATATATAGCCTCATCATCTAAATAGTTAATGGAATCTATTTCAAAACTAATCCATCTACTATTACCCAAACCTGACCTTAAAAATTCAATATTATTGGTACTACCTACAAAAAGAAGCTATACGTGATGCTGTTATTTCATCTTCCTGATAAGGCAAACGTACATTAATATAAGGCTGAGACAGCCAAGTCTTAATTACTCTGAGTTAGAACGGAGCTGATGTAGCTCATCCAAGTCTATAATAAAGTTTCTTATAAGAGCCTTTGAGCATCTTTTTCATTGCTTATAATCGGATTACCATTGTAATATCTCCTAAGAGTAGGAGGACACAAAATCTACAAAAATAACTTTTACCTATATTTTCTTTAGATGAGCATAGATTAAAGCATGTTTATTGATTTCTCCATCCTCAAAAACCGTACGTACCGCCCTAATCATCCATTTCTTAAGATGCGTATACCAATATTGATTATTATTAAACGTAGAATCCTTTAAATTAACATAACTGCTAATTTATGAATATAGTCTTCATTACCAGAAGATTCATTTCCTTCGAAAGCTAAAAAATATGACTCTATAGGATTAAACGCCTACAAAAAACGATTTAATATACATTAATTAAGTCCAAATTACACTCAAAACCATGTCTATCTAAATTATCTCTTAGTTCATTTACGTTAACTTTTTCCCATAAATCAGGATTACGCTTAGTACTCATTTCACGCTCTTGAGTAACTACATTCAATCGAAAATTGAACTTATTACTTAAATAGGCTTTCACTTTACTGCGTTTAGTATTACTTAACTTCCTAACCCTATGGATATCAATAGAATTTACAGAAATAGATTTTACCTGTTGTATACCATAATCTATAAGTAACTGGAAATCAGCAGTAGTATGCTTTTTAAAGTATTCTGCTATATCCTTTACATCTCCTGGTAATTCAACGATACAATACCAAAGAATCTTGTAACTTCTTAGAAGCATTCTTTCCTGCCTCATCATTATCATAACAACATAATAGTACGGAAGTCTTACTACGTAAAATTCTCAACAGATCATCACTAGGCATCTGGTGCTCAGACTGTAAAGAAATAACATTGCTAAACCCATGTGCATAAGCACTCATGCAATCTTTTTCCCCTGCTGTAAACAGTACATAGTCTAAATTTCCTTCAGGTAACTGAACCAACCAAAAACATCATCTTTATTTTGATTCTTATACGAAAATGATTTTTTCTGACCTTTAAAAAAAGGATCACTAGAAAATGAAGGTGATATCTCTGGAATATATACTTTAACTCTACCTGATACATGATAGGCCGATACAACCTGATGCTTTTCAAAGTATTTAAAAGACAAATAACGACCTGAGTTAGCGGTATAAGATAAAAAACTTACTTGTTTAACATCAAACTTTCCTAAAACAGATTGGTCAATACCATACTGTAGCCAGTATTTTAGATATAATCTAGAAATAAAAGATTCTGAATCAGACATGTATTCAATACGAAGTGTTTGAGAAGGTGAAGATACTCCAATGTCTTTAACAGTTGGTAAATTAGGAAAAATTGATTTTGGAACAACTCTTGATTTCTTTTCAGTATTCAAACCAAGCACATCTCTTGGTTAATGAGTTCTAAAAGTTCCTTAAACTGTGTTTTACAGTCTAATCCATAATAATCCGCCCACATCCTAAAGGCATCTCCCTGATGACCCGTATTAAAAGATTTAAATTTTAACGTACCTGTCCTTTTTTCCTTATAAATAGACATACTTGGTCTATCATCTTTCTCAGAAAATATAGATTTGTAATTTTTTTTTCTTACATTTGAATTAAATGTAGGAACAAGTAGCGGATGAGATATTCCTCTCCCCCTACCTTTTCCAGGATTTGTTCTTTTGTTATCATAAGCTGGAATTTTAATCCGTTTGGAAACTGGTTCTTACACTCATTTCGGTTCCCTACCAAAATTAAAGTAAGAAAAAGCCTTCTTCGGAGGGTTTTTTATACTTTGATGATTCTTGTTACATTACACTTATCAAAGATGACTTATCTAGGATACCTTTATTGACCCAATATAAATGAGGCAATTTCGTTTTTGCTAAAACGTTTTTCATGATTAGATCAATAACACCCTTAAGATAAACCGCTCTAGATTTATACCCTGAAAATTTATTAAAATCATCTACGTCAAATAAAAATTTATCTTCTAAACACGTTTTTTTTTTCACCATATATCTTATAATATTTTGAGCTGGTTTAGAAAGACTTAGCATAAATTCTATATCTATAGCATTTCCAATATTCTCACCTAAAAAAGGATTTTCTAAAAATTCCTCGAATGTTTTTATGCCTTTATTATACATGGTTCCAATATAATACATTCTTATATAAAATCATATTTTCTTATTGAGGATTTAAATTATTATGCGGAAGCTAAATTACTAATTTTTCTTTTAAGCTGCTTATCGTTCAACTTTTGGAGAAAAACTCAGAACTCATAATATGTCGTTTCAACATATTTAGCCTATAAATATGCATTATTAATAAGAAAACGAGCCACACAGTTTACAGATGTAATTATCATATAGTATAGTATAGATAACCAAGTATCTATACCAACTGTTATTTGTATAAAGTGCTATAGATCAATAAAAAACTAAAATATCATACGTTTTGCAATGCGTAACATACGATTAATACGTATTTAGATGATTTACATAAACTTAACATAGTCTAACTAACCAATGTTTTAGGCTAAAAACCGAACATTTTAATATGGAAATAGTAACTATTAGTAAGATCTTAGTAAGATCTTAGTAAGATTACAAAAAATCATATTACGCTGAAATACAGATTTTTATAATAATAATAGTAAGATAGTAAGATTATTGTGTATATATAATAAAATATATACACATATGTATGTATGTTATTATTATATATTACATAAATAAAATAATACTAGTATCTTACTATCTTACTATGTTAGTGTAATACAAATATATATAATATTGATTATCAATATTATAAATACTATAAGTGATATAGTAACATCTATAGTAACATTTATATAATATCTTACTATCCTTCTATATAGGTATAAAAATATTAATTGGTAATCAGATATTTAAATATTTTTATGCTCAGAAAATCTACTTCAGAAAAAACAGGTAAAGAATAGATTTGAAATATCATGTCAAATCAGTTATAAATACTTTATACTAAAATTCTACAACAAGTTTAACATTGGTTATGAGAATAATATAAAAATTTATAAATTTATAATTGATTTTCAATACAAAAATTCTATTATAACTCATAATAAGGAATTTCATCATCTTTATAATGGAATCATATTTTTATAAAACACTACAAATCAATATAAAATAATTAAATATTTTATGGAACAGAATATTAGTTTATATATATATGAAGTGTCTTTCTATATCAATAATACTTCACTAAATACATAATAAACAGTTATATTATTCATTATGATAGAATAATATTCGCTATAAAGTATCATTTTACTACTCCAACTAAAATATATGTAAAAACATACTTTATATTATTGGTTATCAATTTTTTATATGTATACGAAGTGCCATTTTACACAAAAAAACACTTCATAAAAATATAAATACATGATATTCAGACTTATAAATATAAAACAAGTATATTATTCTGTTTTTTTATAAAATAAACACATATAGACACATACCAGGAATACCCTCTCTCTTAATCGCAAGTAATTTCCATACCCATCACGGTCGGCCCCCTTTCGCGTTTCTTACGCAACTCGTGCTCCTGCCCCTAGTTACCAACTCCTTTTGGAGTTTTCTAAGCATTTCTTGCCTTCCTAAACCAGATACCAATTCTTCATTCCAATCTTTAAACTGATAGGGTATAGACGATCTACAGTCTACCAGACACGCATCAGCCAACCTACGGACCTCTTCATCCATCTTCCTACCCGCTTTATCACTATCAAAAGCCAACGTTACAGACCACCCATTCTCCCTAGCATTAGACAACACATTTGAGAGCTCTCTTTTAACCCCTTCAGATAAACTACCACAAGTAGACACATACATAGTGCCCTTCAAAGAACTACTCATCTGCTTATAACTTAAAGCATCTATAGGACTTTCTGAGACCACAATATGCTTTACGGGTAGACCAGACTCAACCAAGACAGACAACCCACGAGGCAGCCCTTTTTGGAAGTATTTAGTGCTATTAAAACATCCATCATCTGACATGGTACCTTTAGCATCAAACTGTAGCTAATAGTGCTGCATATAGTACCTTTCCGCTGCTATCTATATTCCCTGTATAAAGCAAATACAGCTTGTTACCTACTTTAACACCTGTATAACACCCATAAGTAACCTGATCAATACCTCTACAAGACAGATAATTACCTTTTTGATGCTCAACAACCCTGTCAAACACCTCTCGAGCGATATGACTTGAAAAAACATCCCTATTTCTACAGATAAAGATTTTTGATCCTTAACAATCCGATCATCTAAATGCCTAGACAACCCACAAATACTCTGATAACTAAACCCACGTTTTTGCATAAAATCCACAATAGTTCCTTTTTCTTGTTCGTCTACAAAGATTTATACATCCAGTGACCATTTGATTAGGTCCATTTTTAATCAAAATTTTATCACTTTCTTTTTCCATAACGGCCCAGTTTTTGGAACTTTTTTCTTTATCTAAAACATAACCCATAGAAGCAGCATGTTGATCATTAACTTCTCTTTGACTTTTTCTAGATCATTTTAATTCGATTCTCTATAAGCGTTTTATGCGTATTTCTAGAATAGATAACTTCTTGTTTAAGCCTCTATTTTCTTCTTCTAAGGAACGAGCTTATCCTGTACTTTTTCTAACTCCTCTTTGGCTTGTTCACGTGAAAGGATTTAAAGTGTTTATATACTTAGTTTCTGCTATACTCCTTTCAATTTTATTGATACTTTTGTAGTATTCCTTTGATGTATGTGTTTTCTCCCAGTTAATGAAACTTCTATCCACGCTAAGCCAAAAGGACATAGCTTCTGCATATCTATTTTGATAGCCTTGCAACTTAATCGTACCATGTCGATAATGCTTAGCACTTAACCTTCCATCTGGAGTAATTGGAACTACTACACAATGAATATGTGGTGTCCTTTCATCCTATGTATAGAAAATCGAACAATATTTTTTTCTCCACCAAAAATCCTTACAAGCGAAATCCCAATTAGCTTTTTCCAACCCTCAAATAATTTTTCATTAGCCTCTATTTCTTTCATTCGTCACGACTACCAGTCATAACAAACCAAAGCTTTAACAGCATCTGATCGAATAGATTTAGATATTTATAACCTCTGATATCCTTTGTTCAACAAGTTCAGATAATGATTTACCACCTGTATCGACCCACTCTTCGTTTAATATGTTCTAGAGGGATCTATATGTAAGCCTAGTTCTGAAAAATCTTTCTTCTTTCATCTTCAAATACACCTGTTTTTTTAGCTTCCTGACAAGACGATCTATATGTTTACCAATTCCTATTAAACCTTTTGTAGCCCTTGATGTTAAATGTTGCGAATGCCATAACTATAAATCACCATGCTAAACAACCAATCTTCTTTCCCATTTGCTTGACCTAAAATACCAAGCGTAATATAACGATAATCTAGAAACGAATGGTCCTTGCAAAGCAAGGATTAATAGCTAACCTTACTATCATAAGGCCTTGAACACAGCAAGCTAATGGGGGAAAAGTTGCTCCATTCAAGCGTATGATCCTGGAATATTATCCTATATTTACACCATGAGTCGTCGCTTAAATTATTGCTAATTATGGCAGATAAAATTAAAATAATAGTCGAAAAACTGATTAAAGCAGGTGGATATGAATACCTTTCTAAAAGCATCTGGTCGTCTATACAGGAAAAAATAGCAGAGATAAGTCAATTATATACTGATCGAGTAAAAAAACCAAAGCATAAAAGAAAAATGGCAAAATACTAATGGACATTACCCATGTTAACTTTTTATTTTTTTCTAGCCTTATTTCTATTTCAGTTACTTTACTGGATGAAAATAAGTAGATTTTGTATAAATGACCGATACTTGAAATGGGCAGTTGATTTAGTATTCTATTCAGGGTTTGGGTGCTATACCCGACTGGTTTTAGTAGGGTCTATTTGTTTTCTAGCATGGATAGATTAAAGCTATTTTATTAAAATCTTTCGGTAAAAAAAATGGGTTTACGTCTACAGCATTACTCTTTTTATGGTTAATATTTACCTGTTGTTTTATATCCTTTCAAAGGATATGTATTTATTTATCCAGGTATGATTTTATAAAATCACGTGAATGGTTAACACCTTATCTTTATACTGTTTTTTACTGCTTTTGCACTTCCATTTTTTTTATATAGGTATAAAACCTTCCATAAAAAAAGATAAAAGTTCAATTATTAGTCCTAAATTTTACGATAAAAAGTCACCTTTTAGCATTGCTTTACCTACTAAAAATGGTCTATTACCCATCAATAATCCTCAGAGAGGAATTTATATACTAGGGGTCCTGGAAGTGGTAAAACTAGATATATTTTAGAACCCATATTATATGCAATGATCCAAAAAGGTTATTGTGGACTTGTATATGATTATGATTTTGAAGGTACCAATAGATCCAAAAAGCAGCTATTGCTATCTAAATTTGTATATAATTGCTATTTAAAATTACCAGAAAAAATAGGGAAAATATTTTTTTAAGACGATTAATTTTACGGATCTGAATAAAAGTAGTCGCATCAATCCTATTGATCCCTATATACATATCAAATAGAGCCTATTTAGAAGAATATGTAACCGTATTATTAAAAAATCTTAATCTGGGGGAAAGATGATTTTTGGTATTTAAGTACTAAATCCCTTCTAAAAGGCATTATGCTTACTTATCCAATCAGGCAAAAAGTTGTTGTACGCTGCCGCATGTGTAACATTATTACTAAGCCTTTTGATAAAATATTAATTTAATAGAACAAGACTCAGAAGCCTATTCCTATGCTAGTTCCATATTTGATGCTTATAAAGGTGATAAATCATCAGGTCAGTTAGTAGGTATCATAGCAAGTTTTAAAACAAGCTTACAACCTTTAATTGATAAGAACTTATTTTGGGTATTGGTAAAAATGAAATAGATTTAACTATCAACGATAATATTACTCCAACCATACTCTGTATAGGCAATTTTCCACCTGCCAAATCAGCTTTCAGTCCAGTTATATCCTTACTAATTACCATATGTTTTAAATCTATGTATGGCCACAATAGAACGAAGAGTTTTGTGGCCATAGATGAACTACCTACCTTATACATCCCAGGTCTTTCAGAAGTCCCAGCTACGGCAAGAAAGTACGGTATTAGTACCATTTCTTGCATACAATCGAATGCCCAACTAGAAGATACCTATGGAAATATAGTGCTAAAAAGATACAAGGTACCCTAAGCAATCAATTTATGGGCAACTGTGGTGTGGAGTCTTCTAATATGCCAGTTCCATATTTGGAAAGGAAGAACATACGATCAATCTACAAGTTCCTCAGAAACCTGTCACAGTAATACTCAAGGTCATCACACTACGCATGGTGAAAATATCACTATACATGAACAAGAGTTGATCAAACCTAATGAGTTTTCAAGTTTTGGTGTGGGATTTTTTGCGGGGAAAGTAGTAGAAAGTGATAATGTATTTTTTCAGGAACAGTTCAAAGAAGTATCGTCTATGACAAAAACTTTAAAAATGAGTTATTAGAAGATTTACCAGATGTTACAAAGGTCAGTAATGAAGATAATGCTATCTATAAAGACAACTGTCCTCTTTATAGTGCTGTATGTAATGAAAACGAAGATACGGTTGCCTTATTACTCTCTCATGGTGCTAAAGTTATCTTTCAAGGAGATGGCAAATCAAATATTTTAGACGCTGTACGATATAAAAAAAATGATGCATCTAAAAGGATATATAATCTTTTGGTCTCTAAACTTTCTCCTGAGGAAGTTGCTAGACTGAATGTTCAAGAAAAAAAGAACAAGATATAAATGAGGTTAAAATGAAAGTACGCCTCTATTATGGGCTGTTATAGATAATGATTTACCTAAGGTGAAAGAACTTCTAAGCTTAGGCGCTAATCCAAATATACTAACGTGCATAGTAACCCTTGAGTAGCTGTACGTAATAAGAATAAAGAAATGGTTTCTTATTACTCTCTTATGGAGCGGAGGTAAGATTTGATAAAGATGGTGATTTCAAGCGTTTTTAATTCTTTAGAGGTAATAACAATCAAGAAATCCTTGATGTAGTTCTTTGTCATTTTGCTGATATCGGTAAGAAAGATTCAGTGGGTTTAACTCCTATTCATTGGGCTTGTAGGGATGGACACCTAAATGTAGTAAAACATATTTTAGATAAATCACCTTTTCTGGTTCACAATACAGATAATCCTTACAAATTCACGCCACTTCATTGGGCTGCCAGAAGAGGGTTTAAAGAAATCGTTGAACTGCTTATTGCTAAGGTGTCAGTAAAACTGCTAAAAGCAAGAGTGGCTTTACATCTTTGATGTTGGCTATAGCTAATAAGCATGAAGCTTTAAATGTATCCTTTCTCCAGATGGTTTTTCAAGCATTCAAAATTGGTAGACAAAGATTGGCAGTGTAGTATTGTATAGAAGGCGTACAAGATTCTAGATAAAATATTTCCTTTATCCCGTTAGATTGTGGTCATAAGTTCCACTTCAGGTGTATTACTATGCATGTGTTGAACCAGCGTGACAATGATCAAACCATTAACTGTCCTTTGCCGTGGTAATCTATCAGCAGATATGATTCAAAAAATAGTTTCTAGTGCTACTAACCCAACCATGAGTGCATTTAGTACGTTAAATGCAGTTAGACAAAAAGATATGAAAAAGTTGAATTTTATTAGCAAAAGGTGGCAATCCAATGAGTCAACCGTTACTTTTCGGCTTTAGAAGAAGCAGTTCGTCAGTCTAATTATGAGATGGTCTCTTGTTATTGGACTATGGTGCTGATCCTACATACCAAGACCCTAGGACAAATAATACGCCTTTGCATTATGCAGCAGATAATATGTTTTTTGAAAGAACTAGTCAGATGTATCTAACAAGATATTCATAGCCCTTATAAACATGGTGCTATAGTAAATATGCAACGAATGTGAAAAACCGTGAAACACCTAGAGATTGTGTGTGTACGTATGATGATCCTCTATTTGTTTTAACAGAAGCTGGCGAATTCGTTCAGGTTATTTACTGATATTCAACCTGCCTTTGGCTTGTCAGGTGATAAAATATATACAAAATTTTGTTTGGACGAGATCCAAAACAGGACACTATCATGCAAAACTATAATTATGTTAATCAAAAAATAATAACAAGCTTTCATTTTTTTAGTTTGACTTTTAGTGTATTTGGTAAACCGAATAGGGTTTATATCTTGCAAAGACCTATTCATACACCTGGAATAGAAGTCAATTATGGGGTTTCGCATAAATGCATGGGGTTTCTGCAGGCTATGCATATCACATTAATGAAATATGGCATATGAAATTATCTGGTGGTTTTTCTAACAAAAACCTATTACCGTATACAATACTTACCACTATAATTTGTTTAATCATTACGAATCTATCTTTCTGAATTTTTAGTAGGATGTCAAGGTAGCTATAATTCATCATGCTTGTTGGGAGCATTGTGCTAAACGTTTCAATATAGGCGCCCAATTAGGTTTAGAGTGGAAAAATATATCACGGATTACTTGCTGTTGATATTACTAGCAGAAACGCCTATTTCCTTTTGGATAAAAATGATGTTTTAATTATCGATTTTCGGCAGGATTACGTATTACCTTTTAAAGATAGCTATTGATCTAGTCGAAGCAATAATGTAGCAAATAGTTTTTACTATGTACTATTAACCCAATATAATGAATATATGGTTAATTAATGAAAATGAGAACTAAAATGAGAAAAATAGCATCTCCATATTTATTGCTGCTTCTTTATTTTTTTGGTCTTGTACAGTGGCCTTTAGACAGCAATTTGCAGACGATATTACTTGGATACCCAAGCATGAATATGCCTTGTTGCCAGAAAAAGGTGTAGCACCTGTTTTAGCTGAAAAGTTCCTGTAATCTTGAGTATTAAGTTTGACGACACATGGAATAACGATAGGTCTAACAACCCAAAGCTCCACATATATGAAAAATGGGATGTTAATCCAGAGGTTATTCAGTTTCGTATTAAGGGTATTAGGGTTGAAGGTGGCGAAGGAAAACTGTTCAAGCGTGTTGAAATAGATGGAAAATATTCTATAGGTGAGCCATTTAAAGTAGGTAGTATAGTCCAACATGGCGATACCCTATACTATGTTCCTAATGAGAAAGACACTTGTCATACACATAAGGTCAGTATTGATGCCATCATATTGACTTGTGACTTTAATAGGGAGGGAGGAGATCCTATAACCTGTTCGTTAAGGCTAGATGAGCCTACCTATGATTTAAAAGCAAGTGCCAATGTTAAGGTTATTTATGTAGAAGACAAAGAGGTACACCTATTAACATTAATATCAGTTCATCCAACGTATTAGCATCGTGTCAAAAATACGATTGGTTAAATGTGTGTAACAGATGGAGGATCCATGTATGTAGATACAGGACATGCAAAAAACCAATATGTAGCAATGAACCACTTAATTTGGTAGCAATACACTCTTTACGCTCCAAAACCTGGTAGTGATGGCACCCATACCATTCATTCATTTAACAGTAGGCAATACTAAAGTGATACCACACAAGACTATTCTTTTTCTGTTAAAGTTCAAGATCATAGAATTGAAAACTTTACAGCAGAACTTTCTATAGTCTCAGGAGAAATACCTTTGTTACCGTTTAAAGATAGGGTATGTAAACTTAAGATCAGGCCATTAAGCGATGCAGGTAAAGTGCTTCAATACCATATTAAGGCCATTAAGCTGAATGGAGGTAAGTTCATTTTAAGTAAGGATTCCATAAAAGAAGGAACACCCCTAACAGTAGGGGTCAATACACTAATGTTAAATCCATGTGGTTATGTTGGTGATTTAACGCCTCTATCACCATAGTAAATGATAAGGGAGATGAACGTGAAGTAACGCTTAAACATCATTTATTGTTAAAGATCCATCTTTTAAAGTAGTGGGTAGTTTAGAAGGTAGTGTTGAGAATGGTATGGATAACAGACATATCAACTTAAAGTTATTGCGCCTTTTAATACTACAAGTGACAAATTTATTTTGTCAGATTATCGTCTATCAGGCGGTATAGAAGGTGATTTGCTAAAAATAACAGGAGAACTGTTGAACCAGGTGGTATGCTTTCAGTAGGCGATAGTGCATTTAAATTTAGGTTAGGTGAACTAGATCAGTTATAGATAAGATTGATGGTGCCCAAGATTTATTTTGATTACCTATCCAGATGGCACACATCATGAAACAGAAGCTGTAGATCTTTCTATTTTCTTATTTGAAACATTGGCCTCTAAGTAGAGTCATTATCTGAAGATAGTAAATCGCTTTATAAACCTATTGTTCAGGATTATAGTTTAAATCCAGAATCAGCCTTTCAAAATTTACAAGCTATAGAACCAGATTGGTATAATAGGCAATCTAACCTACATAATATACTGGTTTATATGCAGCATGATACGCTATTCCCCTCAAGCTACAGATGCACTTGCTAGCCTACAGACACTAAAAGTGATACTAAAGATAAAGTAAAGACTAGGGTATTGACCACAAGGTTATTAAATGATTGGCATAAAGAAATGAATCATATTAACGTTAATCAAGAACCAGATGGTCGTAAAATACATACAGAAATACTAGAAAAAGAGTTAGTGCTTTTTCTGATATATTTCGATCATGTAGAGATACTCTAGGTATGGAAGATGTAGTACAATCTTTAGATGATATGCTTGAAAAAATTAGGATTAAAAGTAGAAACAGAAGTAATACTAAAAAAATATGAGAAAGAATCAGAATACAAAAATTTCCAAAGAACAACCAGGAGTGATATAAAAAATGAGAGAGAAACTAGAGAGGCTGAAGTTAGTATTTTAAAATCTGAAGACAACGTTTAGGAAGAGAGATAGAAGAGCTATGTAACAGTAGGGATGAACTAGAGTCTAAAATAAGAACCCATGATGTAGTATTTCTAGATTAAACTCGTTGATGAACGAGTTAAGCAAGGTTAATAGTGATCTGCGTTCTAAGTGCAATACATTACAGTTATGGTCCGGTAAAGTAAATAAATATATTAAAAGTGTAAATGAAAGATTGTACGATAAAAGAGATAAAATGGGATGCACGCATATTTGGGAAAATTTTGAAAAAGATTTTGTTAAAACATATATCTAAAGTGTAGTTAAGATTTAATCTTACAGGCAGTAAAAAATTATAGTTTAAACTTGTCAGTTAAGTCTAGTTTGTCAGACATTTCTTCAATATAGGCGATTTGATTATTTTTTCAAAGACTAATTTTTTACTGTCTTCCCAAGTTTGTATAGGTGTTTTACCGTAACAATACTTTCCAGAATGGGGTCGCTCATGATTATAGTAATGCAACCATCTATCTAAATCCTCTTGCAAATCATCTAGATTAGTATAGATTTTTTTACGCATTGCTGTATCAAAAAATTCCTGCTTCATTGTTTTATTAAAACGTTCACAAAATCCATTGGTTTGTGGTGAATAAGCTTTAGTGACAGTATGTTCTATGCCTTCAATGCTTAAAAATAACTCAAAAGCATGATGTTCTATTTTACCTTTATACTCAGTACCACGATCTGTTAGAATGCGCAAGATTGGTACGCTTTGCTCTTGATACCAAGGTAATACTCTATCATTTAACATATCAGCTGCTGTTAGAGCTGTCTTATCAGTATAGAGTTTTGCATTAGCTACTCTAGAATAGCTATCTATAAAGACTTGCGTATAAACTTTACCTATACCTTTAAAGTTACCCACATAATAGGTGTCTTGACAGCCTAAGTAACCAGGATGTTCGGTATCTATTCTCCACATGCCTCTTGTTCGTTTCTACGTTTTTCTAATGCTGCTAGCTGAGAGTCAGTTAAAACAAAACCATCTTGCGCCATCTTAGCTTCCAAAGCTTTAAACCGTTTCTTTATGTTGTTCAAGTCATTACGTAACCAGATAGATCTTACGCCACCAGGAGAGACAAGTATACCTTGTTGCTTTAATTCGTTAGATACCCTAAGTTGACCATAAGCCGGATAGTCTATGGCCATATCTACTACTGCTTTTTCTATATTAGGGTCTACTCTATTAGCTAGAATAGGTTTCTTACGGCTTATTTCATACAATGCTTCTTGACCAACTGTCTCATACAAGGATTTAAATCGGTAATAGCTATCTCGGCTATAACCCATATTTTTACACGCAGAGGATATGTTACCTAACGTTTTAGCTAGTTCTAATAAGCCTAATTTCGGTTTAATGATTTTTTGATGTAAGTTCATAATAGTTATAATTTATATCCATACAATTTAACAATTGTAAGACTAAATCTTAACTACTACATTTAAAGAGCTGATTTCAATAAAAATTTTAAGGGATCTTGACTAGAAAAACAAATATAAGTACATTGCTCTTCTAGTCAAGATCCCTTTTTTTAATAGAGAATCTAATTTTTTATTTCCTATACTTTAAATTAAAGGATAGGTGCCTCCACAAAAAATACAAAAATTGATTTACACACTTAATGGGACAGGGCCAGGTACACCCATACATTTGGTGTAATATGAACAGAAATGTTTATTTTTGAACACATTTTTCAAACTTATTAAAAATTTATCCAAAAACTCTGAAAAATCTTTAGCAAAATGTACGAGATTACCAGAACTATCTACACAAAATACATGGCCTAAATTAGAATTTTTTTCTAAATTTATACAATATTGAATATCTTGATCTTTAGATATTAACCAATAATTTTTCTCATTTCTTCCTAGTTTCTTAATAGAACGATGAAATAAAATTTGAGTTGATGTTATGACATTAACTTTCTTGTCTATATTACTTTCCTTAATCTTATCATCTAGATATTCATATTCACTAAGTTCACATTTATATATATCGAAAGATGTACGACATATAGATCCATATTTATTTAAAAACTCCTTATACCCTTTCAATTCATATTGATCAAAACTATTGATATTCATGCCTAGTTTTTTAATTGACGAACTAAATATATCATTAGTTATAGCAAACCCTAATTCAAGTCTATTTTTGCTCAAAAACTTATTTACTCTGTCATCAAGACTTTCTTCAGAAGGCTTTTTTCTTTATAAGAATCAACTTCTCCAGATTTCATCATATAATCTTCAAGCAACCTAGCCAAAAATATTAAAAAACTTTTAGAGAAATATTTAGGTATACCATCAATCCCAATAACTATATATATCCATGATTTGAAAAATCTATATAATACTGGTTATCTTCATCTTCAGCTATTAACATATTTTTTTTCCTTCCAGTTCTTTCACAGTTTCATTCATTCTATTATTAAATGAACGTTGCATTGATATCATACACTTAACTTTTTTCTGTTTATCATCAGCTGCCTTGGTAGGCCCGAATATAAATAAGCTTCTACCATATATAGACCCATATTCGTTTTAAAAAGTTTTTATACCCTTTTAGTTCATCTAGATCAAAACTTGCTATCCCATTCTAGTTCATTAAATACTAAATTTAATTCCTCACTAGATATACAAGATCCTTGCACAAGCCTTCCTAAGTTCAAGAACTCTTTCACCTTTTCACGAATAAGATAGATATCACTGTCATCTTCAGGTACACTACATATATTCTCCTCTTTAGACGTAGACTGACAACTTAGCTCGTCTCCCATTCCCTTATTCATTTGATTACGATAGTATGATGTACATCCTAAATGTGTTACGCATATGAATAATAAAACGTAAATATTCCTTTTTTAAACATAAGAT
>NZ_VMBH01000002.1 GCF_007559345.1 Cardinium endosymbiont of Dermatophagoides farinae | reverse complement strand
GGAAATTAAAAATAAATACTTTTTTGTAACTTGAAATAATCAATATATTATATTTGTATTTGTAAATACACTTAAGTAATTATTACAGATTGTTTTTCCAACTATTTAATGCTTTTAGTAAGTTATCTTTATGACAGAAAGACTAAAACATGACAGCTTAGCAAAAAAAATTCTATCCGATCCAGTAGCTGCCCATGAGTTTCTTAGCCATATTTACCAGAATCGTGTAAATCATTGTTAGATCTAAACACGCTTAAAATAGAAAAGAAATATGTAGAGGATAATTTAAAGCAAAAATTCAGTGATTTAGTATTCTCTATAAAGATGAAGAATAATGATAAAGCATTCATTTACACATTGATAGAAGCGGAGGTTAGTCCTAAGTATTGGACAGCATTTAAGTTATGGAAATATATGTTTCTCTTACTTGAAAGGCATAAGACGAAAAAGAAATCAAAACTTCCACTAATAATTCCGCTGGTCGTATACCATGGTAATACACCTTTTACTGTCCAAGAAATTTATGGGAATTGTTTAGTGAACCTAGCCTTGCTAAAGAGTTTATGGGAGGTGATTATCGATTGATAGACTTATATTCTATGCCAGATGATCAAATTAAGAATAAGGCGCATAGGTATGCTGGAATACTTCATGAAATATGTTCACACCCGTGATATGCTTAAGCTATGGGAGGAATTTTTAGAAAACTTTCAATCATCTATTGTCCTAGACAAGGAAAAAGGTTATATTTACATAAGGACTTTTTTATGGTATACTGATAGTAAATTACCAGAAGACAAGTACTCAAATTTAGAAAATATCATTAGGGAACATCTTCCTAAAGAAGATAAAGAAGATCTTATGAGAACTATAGCACAAAAATATAGGGAAGAGGGTATCCGAATAGGGCAGGAGAGTGGTATCAAAATAGGACAGGAAAAAGGTAAGTTAGAGGTAAACTAGAGGTAAATTAGAGGGTAAGTTAGAGGGCAAGCTAGAGGAGAAACTGAAAAAGCGCTTTCTATCGCTAGAGCTATGCTTGCAAAGCGTTACCCTTTAGAAGATATTATTGCTCTTACTGGTTTATCCAGATCTAGTATCCAGGACCTTGTCTGAACATTTTTATATAGTTATCCTATAATATAAATAGATATTCTATATCGTTACATTCCATATATTTTGGTTTAAAGATTCCGGCACTAAAGAAATCATTATTCACCAATATAGATCTGGATATTTGGTTTTGGCTAATACTTTTTAGCGCATAATTCTGCGTGTGCGTTCAGCACTGTGGCAGAAAACGAGTTTTTTCTAGTCTTTTACTAAAATTTATGGAAAAAATAAGGCGTTTATGCTAAAAATTTGTCCTAAAAATCATATCTGAAACATGCCGAAAGACAAATTTCTGCCACAGTGCTGAACGCACACAATTCTGCTATCCCATCGAAAGGTAATCCATATTTATATATATCATAAAACCTATTAAACTCATTTAGCTTAAATAAGCATTTTTTCTTCTGAAAATGAATGTTTACACATTAAATATTTTATGATATTTTTAGCTTTATTTGAGAGTTCATCTATGAAAAACTCATCGAATTGTACCTCTGACCTGTAGTTTAAAAAAAGGATTTTTGAGCAAACTCCTTCACGTCTTCTAGTTTGTATTTTTCACTCATTTCATTTAAAATTTACTATTTCTTTTTATTTTACTTTTAACGATATGCTGTATTAGATCCTTATTTAACTTTTCACTATATAGCTCTGCAATAGCTTCTTTATCCTTTTTAGACACTTCTTCTGATGCCACTTGAAGTCTATTGATCCGCTCTACAAGTTCTCCCATATCTAAGATATTTTTATTTTTAATGCTTTCTAATTGAAAATATTTTACCGGGTCATTTTTATAAAAATTAGGATTAGATAGTGTTTTATCTATCTTTTTATTTTGAATCTCTAGATTTTTGATCTGTTCTTTATAAACTGGAATCAGTCTGTTATTGCCTCTTTAGAAGCTATTTTTATCTGATCTGATCGACGCAACTCTCTTTGAATATCTGAGCAAAGGAATTTAAGCTTTTTGGAGGTTTTGTACTTAGAAAATTACTACTTCTACCCGTAAAAGAATCTACCCTACTTAACAGCGATTTTTCTCTATAACAAGAAAAAGAACAATCTCTTTTAAGCCCTCTAGTACAATCTAAACTAGGAATATAGTCACTTGGGTTCAAACTAATACCACTAATTTTTTCTGATATACCAAGCACTACTTTACCATATTTCGCATCAGATAGATCTTTGAATAATGATTTACCTTGGTTTTTAATAGAATTGGCATCTTCCACACTCTTTTTTAGTTTTCTCATACTGTCAGCCGCATCTTTCATTTGCGCTAGAACGTTGTTAGAGGTACCTACTTGTTCTTCCATTAACTGGGCGGTTTTTTCTTCTGGAGATAGACCAGGTATCCACTTTTTTAATCCGTTAGGTAGGATTTTGTTTAAACCTGATTTGATAGAAGATCCTATACTTGCTGAAGAGGTTACAGGAATGAGCAGGCATAAACAGACCACACCATATTTTTTAAACTTATTCATTTTTCTATTGGTTTAAGGAACACCTTTCTTCTATTGTCTATAGTTATTTTTTGTTCATTTTTAACGGATTTAATACCATCTACTACTATTCCACTGATCTCTCTTATCCAAGAATTACTGCCACTACTAGCTGCTTTACTAAGCAATTTGTTTTGCGCTTGATCAATGAAAGGATGTAAATTTTCTACTAATAGGCCAATCATATAATCTGAATCATACAAACCAATAGCCACTGGAACTACATTTTTACCAAATTCAGCTATTTCTAATTTAGATAGAATTCTTTCTTTTCCAAAAGCAACGATTCCATATAAAAATGCGCCTTTGTGGATTTCTTGACCTTTGTAAGTAAAAGCTTCTTTGACACATATTTTAATACTTCTGCCATGTTTGAGTTCTTGTGTCCCATAGACATAACCTACAGAAAAGCTGTTTTTTACCTTAATATTCTTTTTTCTGCCTTTTCTTTCAAAAGATACTGGAAAGTAGTTTTTTTCCTGCTTTTGAGGATGAACTATTTTCTTAAGTTTTTGCACTACTTTTTTAAGTTTAACACTAACTTTTTCAGGTTCTTTAACTGGTTCTGGTTCACCTTTTGATACTTCTTGATTGATATTTTTGGCCATATCTTCAAATAAAGAGCAACCTACCTGTTCCGATTGATAACGACCTTTCATTCTTTGATTAGTTTCTTTAGTAACCGATAATGGTTCTGCTTTTTCGAGTAGCTTACAAGGTTTGGGAGGAGGGGCTACAAAAAACTCATGCCAACTCTTTGTTTTTCTTACATCCCGTAATATAATCCAAGAAATAACCAATAACCCAGCTAATCCAAAACCTAATTTCTTTTTATCCATGGAAATTAAACTTCTTTAGATTCTTTAACCAAACAGGGTATACTCAGCAACAATCTGTTAGGTAGGTTCAAACTTAAATCTCTACGACCTTTTTTCTCTTCAAAACGAACGATTATACCTGATTTTTCTACCTTGTGTTTGATAACGAAAATCATAGGTAGGACCTCTCCAGGCGCTACTATCATACGCTTAGGCTCGAGTTTAATAGGAATAGCGGTTTTGTCTTTGTTGTTACCTAAAAAATATACGCTTCCTACCTTATAGTTATAAGGAGAGCTATTTCTCAATACAAACTTTAAAACAATCTCTTCTCCTGTGCTAACGGCATTACTCAAAAAACAACTTACTTTCTGCTTAGTTTGATGAAAACGTTTAATATTTGGTTGTTCCTGGGATACATATTCTATAGCTTCTGTTAAGGATTCAGTTAAAGGTTCATCGGTATCCCATTTCTCTGCTTCTTCTGTCTGTTTAATTTTATGCTGTGTAAGATCATACATCGGTTGTATACCAGCATCATAACTAACTGTGCCATAGAATACATCAATCTTTTCATTTTTTTTGCCTTCGTTGGATAGATAAAATACTGTAATAGTGGTCTTGCTGGTCCCGGGATGTTTAGCCTTTACTTCTAAAAACCTACCTTCTTCTTTAGATACATATTCTTTATCTCCATTTCCAAAAGAAATCTTTTCAATCGTACCACTGAGTTCCAGCAAAGTAGGATATTGATCTGAAACTTTTATATCCAATGCAAAAACAGGAAAATAAGAGATCAAAAATGCTAAAAGGCTACTTTTCTTCATGGTTTAGAAAGGTTAGATCGGTAATCATTAACCCATAGGGATTTTTACTGCATCTAGCTGTTGGTTGCATTTCTAATGCAATGCATTGATGGTAGCTATGGGTTTTAACTTTTCCTTGACCGGTTAAAAATTTTAAATCTGTTTGAAAGTAGATCTGTGACCTATAGGGATAGTTTTGTATATCAGCATGTATGCTCTTAACATAAACTGTAGTTACCCCATTAGATTCCTTATATATTTGAAACAAACTATCATCAGAAAAGATCTTTTTTAAGGTGACTCTAGAGGCATTATTCATAACGGTTAAAGCTCTTTCAATGTTTTCTTGGTAGTTATTTTCACTATGGGCAAAACCATCTTGTATAAAACGCATGGAAAAGTTTTCTACTTCAAACGATTCTCTACTGTTATTAGTTGGATTATCTTTTCTTATACCCACATGGGTCCCTTCAAGGGTAGCAAAATAGACCAAATCACTTCTGTTCTGTTTAAATACCAAATAGCCTAAAAAAGCAGATAAACCACCTAAGGATACCAAAAGAAAAACGACTAAAAATCGTAATAGGTTAATGATATTTCCATAATGATAGCTGTTTAGCTTATGAATCGATTGAACGGTTGATGACTGATAATCTTTATTATCTAACATATTGTATTAAGTTATTTATAATAGGGTTATGACCCTTTTCTCCCATTTGCTTGCCAAACCAAGTCCTTACGCAGTAAGGATTATTATTTATCTTTTTTTCCAAATTTTGGCAGATGACTAGCCCCATAAGCCATAAACTGACTCGTCTTTGCTTCTCCTATCGAAAAAAGGCTGTTTCCTACCGTGTTACCTATATATAGAGAAGTGAGCGGACCTACCATAGCATACATCAGACAAGTAGCGATGGCAGCACCAATACCATCTACATTATTGAATTCCAAAGAAATCAGTGAATAGTCTAGCAAATCAATGGTTACCCCCACATTAAAAAGGAAATCAGCATATTAAGCCAGTAATTAACTATCCCACTAAAATTTCCTGGTAAGAGGCTAGCAGCAATGGCCAAAGGACCTACTTGTAAGGTAAATAGGATAGCTTGATGACGAAATATAGTAGTGGTTAAACCCATTATGCGAGATATCGATTTTAAAGCTTTAGTAGTTAAATTCGAAAAACCATTTTTAATTAGTTACCAGATACTTATTTCAGGATCTTTTATACTTTCGAAACTATCAGGTTTAACTAGATCATGCCAATCAAATCCATTCATAATCAAAGCGGTTAATTTGTCTAGCATATGAAAAATATCCAAGTAGAACTGTAAAAGCAAAAAGGTAACAATTAGTGTTAACAGACTTGTATAACAGGATTTTAATAACTCGGAAGTGCTTAAATGATACTGAAAATAATAGACCATTAAACGTACCAACAAGAATGGCAATAGTAATAACTTTGCTACGCCAATCATCTTTCCAATAGTGATATTCACCATTAGGTTTTGTGCTTCTAAGTTTAGATGAACTGAAGAAGATAAAATACCTTGAAAATGACTAGACATAATATTTTTGTTTAGTATGGTATACCCATTCTGCAATGCCATCTTCTATATTTCCATGTTTTTTAGCCAAATCAGCGATTTGGTTTCTTTCTGATGGATGAGAGGTAAACATAGCATGCTCCCAAAGAGAGGGTTCTAGTAGCCATACATGACTCTGTCCCATCTCTTTAATAAAGATTTCCCTAAAACCACCTGGACCGTTTTTACGACGCAGACTGGCATACTTTTGCATGTCTAACGCATTCATACCTAAGAAAGCACCTATTTCTTCCCTACTAGATGCTTTTTCATTGTACAAAAGGATAAAGGTAGCCGCATTGTTTTTAATGGCACTGGCAATCTTAGATGATTTGATTTCTTGAATGTCTTGCGTTATTATGCGAATAGAGGTTTTGGTTTTTCTGCCTTTTCGATAGAAAGATTCTATATGCTCTCTAGAGGCATCATCTAAATTCGTCCAACCCTCTTCAATGTCTATAAACTTAGTAGCGTCTGGATGCTTAGAAACCATTTCAAAAGCAAAGTCAAATAGAATTTGTACCACCAATGGATAGAGTTTGCTATTGCATTTAATGGCTTCTAGCTCAAAACATACTAACCTATGGTCGACTAGATAGTCTTGCGCTAATGCATTAAAATGATCTTTGTAAATACCATGGGCAAATGGCTGTAAAACAATAAAAAATTCTTGAAAAGGGAACAACTGATCTTTTTTTAGATCAAGAATGGCTTCTCCATTAGCTGCTACCAATGCTTGTAAATAGTCATAAAATCCCGTTAAAGTAGGGATGATCGATTCTGGTAAATCCCTATAATAATCACTAATCCACTGAGAGAGTAAAGATTTTTCTACTTCACTCATTGGATTTTCATTCAAATCTCCCTTCCACATTTTGCCAATGAGCCCGACCAAAAAGATGATTTTGCTGCTATCTGGCAGGTATCTACCTGATGGTTCAGCTGGGAATAAAAAAGGATTTAAGTTTAAAGATTTTTCTGCACTGAGTTCAATATATTTCCCTCCTAAAGCTTCAAATAAATGGCGATAGGTCCCGCCACTGTCAATGACAATCACTATATGGCCTGCTTCAAATCGATCCTTAATCATTTTGCCATTAAAAAAGGATTTTCCAGAGCCAGAAGGACCGAAAATAAATGCATTTTGATTGTCTAAATCGGTGTTAAATGGGTTGAAATAGATGGGTTCTCTGTATCTATTGGCTAGTAATACACCTTCTTTATAGCCTGTGAATGGTGTGGTACTATTTATATGGGCGACAGCTGTTAATAGGAGGATAGGTATACGCCTATATACTTAATTGCCATTACATGGTAAAGCGGTGCAAAACAAATTAGCGGTATCTATGGTTTCTAAATAACCCCTCATGCCTATCCCGGAAAAAGCAGCTAGTACTTGAGAACTATATTGATTAAGGGTATCCAAATCAGTTATACCAAATGGTATCACTAAAAAAGATAAATAGACAATTGATTCGTTTCTCCCGCAAAGGGTTTGTTCAAACTCAGCCATCTCGCCACGTATATGTCTAATGTTTTGCAGCTTCCGTTCATCGAGCTTAGTAGCTTCACTCCAGGCAAATGAATTAAAATGTTTTTTTAAGAATGCTTCAGAGTCGATCATACGAATAACTCTAGAAATGATATGCGGAAAATTTAGGCTACGCCCAAGGCCATCTGTTAAAGGAGCACAAACTCCTCCATTATGGCCGAATTTATCCAGAACTGTATAGCTAGGTTCAATAGAACTCTCTATTAAAGAAATCACTTGGGCTTTTCTGTTAGCCACCTGTACATATTCTTTATTTTTAACCAAACCACCATATAAGTTACCTTCTGGGTCTTCAAAATTTAAGGACAAACATCTATGGATCAGATGGGAAAATTCACCAGCAGTAAGAGGAGTTAATGGAAGATGGGTAGATACGCTTTGACGAAATTGGGCGGCATCCTTTTTAGCTATTGTGAGTCGCTTTTCTAAATGAGCAAAAGGATTTTTACTAAAACTTTTTGTCTCATCTCTAGAATAAAAAGTAGATAGTGGCGTATAGTTTTTATATAATCCAGGAAAGGAAAGTATGATATAGGATTCATGGTGCAGTATAGGGCGACCCTCTGTATGCCTAACCTGTTTTTGTTTCAAGAAATCAAGTTTGTTACTGTCTATAGATGGATTGTGCCACTGGTCTGGGTAGTATATATCTACTTGTTGAACAAGGCTGTTACAAGGCAGTTCTTTCATACTACTAGCGAGTATATGCGTCCAGTCTATATACTGTTGCTCCGTATACTGTTCCTGAAAGGCTAAAGTAGTTTTAAATTGTATAGAGATAGTCCCATCTGCAGATATGGTCATATCGTCATGAAAATCTACAAAAGGTAAGACTCTATGTAAGTCTTCTTTCTTATCTTTTTTTGAGAAAAGCATTGATCTTAAATTTTACCCTAAAACTATCTATCGGTACATGCAAAAACTGATAAGCAAAAAGACTTGATAACCAGGTAGGATTACTATTTTTCAGGAATATTTTTATCAAAAAAGAAATAATCACTATTAGACTTGTTAAAGAGATGGTCCACATGCGGTTGTAGTGCAATCAATCTTCACAGTAGCAAGAGACCATATAGGCTAGGCAGCAAATGCCTAGCGCCACTAAGGCTTCTGATAATGAAAAAGGACCTAAAAAGCCTTTTTCTTTTAAGTACGGGCTATTCACTAATTTTTGCATGGTAGTTTATTTTTTTACCTGATTTAGAGTTTAAAAAAGTTAGAAATCATATCATACAATGGGCCAATTGATGAAAAAAAGACAATAGCAGCTATCCAGTGTAATAATTCATGAAATATCATACCTCTATCTCTACCTACATTATATAGGTAGGCTAGCCTAAAAGCGCCTATGACACCCAGTAGTTTAGCTACCAAGGTTAACAACTGATAGCCGCTTGTAATCCAACCTTCAAGGGCACCTGTGATATCTAGTAATATCATTTTAATTCTATTTTAATGTTATATTCTTACTTTGTAAGGACTATTATAAACAAGCTAATGGGAAAGAAGTATGTTTCTGATTTAGAATAAAATTATCTAACTAAATATGAGATTAATAGTTTTAATGTAATCAATCGAACAAAAAAGATGGTTCAGGACTAGGAGTAAAATCGATATAACTACTATGCGTATTTACCCTACTAAATAAAGTATCAATGTATTTATCTTGCTTTTTTAATTCTGTTTCTAACTTACTACACTTAGATCGCAGATCATTATTGACTCTGTTTAACTCCTGTATCAACGCATTTAAATCTGAAATATCCCCATCATGCTTTTTTATTTTAGATTCCAGTTTGTCTCTACTCTCACAGAGTTCTTCTATTTCTTCTTCTAAACGTTCAACATCGGCCTCTCTAGTTTTGCGCTCATCTTCTACAGAACGCCTAGTTTCTCTTTGAAAAGATTGGTATTCTGCCTCTTTTTCAGCTTTTTTAATATCTAATCTTGTTGTTTCTCTCTTTAAATCTGTAATTTTTACAATTACATCTTCTAAAGATTGTACTACATCTTCCATATTTGATATACCTGTACATGACCGAAAGATATCAGAAAAACTATTTACCTCTCTTTCTAATATATTTGTATGTATTTTACGACCATCTGGCTCTTGATTAGCGTTAATATGATTCATTTCTTTATGCCAATCATTTAATAACTTAGTGGTTAATACTCTAGTCTTTACTCTATCTTTAGTGTCTTGTTTAAGAGTCTGTAGATTATTAAGTACGTCCGAAACTTAACGAGAAACAGCCGTATCATGCTGCATATAGACCAGTATATTATGTAGGTTAGATTGTCTATTATACCAATCTGGTTCTATAGCTTGTAAATTTTGAAAGGCTGATTCTGGATTTAAACTATAGTCCTGAACAATAGGTTTATAAAGCGATTTACTATCTTCAGATAATGACTCTATCTTAGAGGCCAATGCTTCAAATAAGAAAATAGATAAATCTACAGCTTCTGTTTCATGATTTGTGCCATCTGGATAAGTAATATCAAAACAAATCCTTGGGACACCATCAATCTTATCCATAAACGTATCTAGTTCACCTAACCTAAATCTAAATGCACTATCTCCCACTGAAAGCATACCACTAAGATCAATAGGTTGGCCTGTTATTTTTAGTAAATCACCTTCTATACCGCCTGATAGACGATAATTTGACAAAATAAACTTATCACTTGTAGTATTAAAAGGAGCAATAACCTTTAAGTTGATATGTCTGTTATCCATACCATTCTCAATACTACCTTCTAGACTAGCAACTACTTTAAAGTCAGGATCCTTGACAACAAATGGCTGCTTAAAGGTCACTTCACGTTCATCTCCCTTTTCATTGATTATTGTGATGCTAGGCTCTAAATCCCCAACAAAACCACATGGATTAAACATTAAAGTATTGACGCCTACTGTTAAAGGCGTATTTGATATCATTTCATCTTTCCTAGGATAAACTTACCTCCATTCAGTTTAATGGCCTTGATATGGTAATTAAGCACCTTACCTGCATCAGTTAATGGACAGATCTTGAGTTTACATACCCTATCTTTAAACGGTAAGAGAGGTGTTTCTTCTGAAACAAGAGAAAGTTCAGCTGTAAAGTTTTCAATTCTATGGTCTTGAACTTTAACAGAAAAAAAATAGTCTTGTGCGGTATCACCTTTAGTATTGCCTACTGTTAAATGAATGGTATGATTTCCATCACTACCAGGTTTTGGGGCGTAAAAAAGGGTATTATTACCAAATTTAATCGGTTCATTGCTACATATTGGTTTTTTGCATGATCCTGTATCTACATACATAGATCCTTTTCCATCTGTTACACACCACTTAACCAATCTATATTTTTGCGAAGATGCCAATACGTTATCTGAAGTGATATTAATATGAATAGGTGTACCATCTTTGTCTTCTACATAAGCAACCTTGACATTTGTACCAGCCTTTAAAGCGTATGGAGGTTCATCTAGCCTTAACGAGCATGTTATAGGATCCCCTCCCTCTCTGTTAAAATCACAAGTCAATATAACAGCATCAATACTGACCTTATGGATATGACAAGTGTCTTTTTCATTAGGAACATAGTATAGATGCGTATCACCATGTTGGACTATGCTCCCCACTTTAAAGGACTCACCTATAGAAGCGTTGCCATCTATTTCAACACGCTTGAACAATTTTCCTTCGCCACCTTCAACCCTGATACCCTTAATACGAAATTGGATCACCTCTGGATTAACATTTCATTTTTCATATCTGTGTGGAGATTTAGGTTTATTGGATCTATCGTTATTCCATGTGTCGTCAAATTTAATACTCAAGATTACAGGAACTTTCTCCGCTAAAACAGGTGCTACACCTTTTTTTGGCAATAAGGCATATTCATGCTTTGGTATCCAAATGATATCGTCGGCAAATTGCTGTCTAAAGGCCACTGTACAAGACCAAAAAAATAAAGAAGCAGCAATAAATGATTGGGATGCTATTTTTCTCATTTTAGTTCTCATTTTCATTAATTAACCATATATTCGTTATATTGAGTTGATAGTACATAGCAAAACTACTTGCTACATCACTGTTTCGGTTAGATCAATAGCCATTTTTTAAAAGGTAATACGTAATCCTGCCGAAAATCGATAATTAAAAACATCATCTTTATCCAAAAAGGAAATAGGCGTCTCTGCTAGTAATATCAACAGCAAATAATCCGTGATATATTTTTCTAACTCTAAACCTAATTGGGCGACTATATTAAAACGTTTAGAACAATACTCCCAACAAGCATGATGGAACTCATAGCTCCCTTGACATCCTAATAAACAATTCAGAAAGGTAGATTCGTAATGATTGAACAAGTTATAGTGGTAAGTATTGTATACCGTTAATAGGTTTTTGTTAGAAAATCCACCAGATAATTTCATATGCCATATTTCATTAATGTGATATGCATATCCTGCAGAAACCCCATGAATTTTATGTGACATACCATAGCTCACTTCCATACCATGGCAACCATGGGTATGAATAGGCCTTTGCAAAACATAAACACTACTAGGTTTACCAAATACACTAAAAGTCAAACCTAAAAAAGCAACCAGACTTATGATTATTTTCTGTTTAAACATGACAATATTAGATTAAATGCAATTGTTACAGCTTTGCATGATATCCTCTCGGCTCTAACTCCCTACCAAATAAAATCTTTTCTTTAATTTCACTTCTTGATAATCCAAAAGCAGGTTTAATATCCTCAAAGTAGCCTGAACGAATTCCGACAGCTTCTGTTAGGACAAATAAAGGATCATCAAACATACACACACAATCTCTAGGTGTTTCACGGATATCGGACCCTAATCGTTGCATATTTACCTTAGCACCATGCTTAATAAGAGCTATGAATATCTTATCAGATACATCCTGACTAGTTCTTTCAAAAAGCATATTATCTGCTGCATGATACAGAGGAGTATTATTTGTTACAGGGTCTTGGTATGTAGGATCAGCACCATAGTCTAATAACAAGGAGACCATCTCATAATTAGACTGACGAACTGCTTCTTCTAAAGCCGAATTGGTAACGGTTGACTCATTTGGATTGCCACCTTTTTCTAATAAAAACTTTAACTTTGGCATATCTTTTTGCTTAACTGCATTTAACGTACTGAATGCACTCATGGTTGGAGTAGTAGCACTAGAAACTATTTTTTGAATCATATCTGCTGATAGACTACCACGGCAATTAGGACAGTTAATGGTTCTATGATTTTGGTGTTGGCTCAATACATTTTGTGTAATGCACCTGAAGTGGAACTTATGACCACAATCCAACGGGATAACAGGAAATATTTTATCCCTAGAATCCTGTACGCCTTCTATACAGATACTACACTGCCAAGCTTTGTTTACCAATTTTGAATGCCTTGAAAAACCATCTGGGGAAAGGATACCTTCCAAAGCTTCATGCTTATTGGCTATAGCCAACATCAAAGGTGTAAAGCCACTCTTGCTTTTAGCAGTTTTACTGGCACCTTTAGCAATAAGCAGTTCAACGATCTCTTTGGACCCTCGTCTGGAAGCCCAATGAAGCGGTGTGAATTTATAAGGATTATCTGTATTGTGAACCAGAGAAGGTGATTTATCTAAAATATGTTTTACTACATTCAGGTGACCATCTCTACATGCCCAGTGAATAGGAGTTAAGCCCACTGAATCTTTCTTATCTATATCAGCAAAATGACATAGAATTACATCAAGGATTTCTTGATTGGTCTTAACCCTTAAAGAATTTAAAATACTTGAATTGCCATCCTTTTCAAATATTACCTCTGCTCCATACGATAGTAACAATGAGACCATTGCTTTGTTTTCCGAAAGAACAGCTACATTAATAGGATTGTTACTTACATTAGCTATATTCGGATTAGCGCCTAACTTTAAAAGTTTTCTCGCCTTTTTTAAATCATTTTTTCTAACAGCTTGTAACAAAAGCGTACTTCTTTTATTAACTTCATTAATATCTTTTTGCCACTCTAGGTCTAACTTAGCAGCCTCATCTGGAGGCAGGTTAGAAACTAAGAGATCATATATCTCTCTGGATACATCATCTTTTTCATATCGCACATAGTCCAAAACCTTTGACCTTCCATCTTCTTGAAAGATGATTTTAGCTCCATGAAAGAGTAATAAAAAGAGACCATTGCTTTGTTTCTTTTACGAACAGCTACCTCAATAGGATAGTTGCCTTTATAGATAACATTTGGATCGATGCCTAATTCCAATAAGCGACGTACTTCTTTTAAGTCACCAAAATGAACCGACTTATATAAAGGAGGAAGATTACCATCATCTATTTCATTGATATTCAAATCCTCCTTATCAGAATCTTTCTTTTGATTCAGCTGATTATGCTCAACTTTTGGTTTAACCTCTGTTTTTCCACAAGTAGTAGCCAAACAACTACAAACTAAAAAACATAAATAATATAATGATAATTTCATATATTTTTGCTATATTTATAAATATAGCAAAAATATATGAAATTATTTTAAAACATACAAAAATTTTTAACTAAAAAATTATATATCTACATATACTCCAAAAGTAAATCTATATCTTTTTCTATTTTCCTTTGATTGTCTAGAATATCTTCATTACTAACCTTTGTAACATCTGGTAAATCTTTTAACAACTCATCTTTAAAGTTTTTGTCATAGGACAACACATTCTTAAATTGTTCTTGAAAAAATACGCTATCACTTTCTACTACTTTCCCCGCAAAAAATCCCACACCAAAACTTGAAAACTCATTAGGTTTGATCAACTCTTGTTCATGTATAGTGATATTTTCACCATGCGTAGTATGATGACCTTGAGTATTACTGTGACAGGTTTCTGAAGAACTTGTAGACTTGATCGTATGTTCTTCCTTTCCAAAAATAGAACTGGCATATCTAGAAGACTCCACACAACAGTTGCCCATAAATTGATTGCTTAGGGTACCTTGTATCTTTTTAGCACCTATACTGCTATAGGTATCTTCTAATTGGGCATTCGATTGTATGCAAGAAATAGTACTAATACCGTATTTTCTTGCCGTAGCTGGAACTTCTGCAAGACCTGGGATGTATAAGGTAGGTAGCTCATCTATAGCTACAAAACCCTTCGTTCTATTGTGCCCATACATGGATTTAAAACATATGGTAATCAATAGAGATATAACTGGACTGAAAGCTGATTTGGAAGGTGGGAAGTTGCCTATACAGAGTATGGTTGGAGCAATATTATCGTTGATAGTTAGTTGTATTTCATTTTTACTCAATACCCAAAATAGGTTCTTATCAATCAGTGGTTGTAAGCTCGTTTTAAAGCTTGCTATGATACCTATTAGTTGACCTGATGATTTATCTCCGCCTTTATAAGCATCAAATATGGAACTTGCATAGGAATAGGCTTCTGAGTCTTTTTCTATTAAACCTAATATTTTATCAATAGGCTTAGTAGCTAACGTTACTACATGTGGCAACGTACAACAACTTTTTGCCTGATTAGATAAGTAAACGATAATGCCTTTTAGAAGAGACTTAGTACTTAAGTACCAAAAATCATCTTTCCCTCCAGGATTAAGATTTTTTAAAAATACGGTTACATATTCTTCTAAATAGGCTCTATTCGATATGTATATAGGATCAATAGGATTGATGCGACTACTCTTGTTGAGATCTGTGAAGTTAATCGTCTTAAAAGCAACATTTTTCCTGTCCTTTTCTGGTAATTTTAAATAACAATTATATACAAATTTAGACAGGCAATAGCTTATTTTTGGATCTATTGGATTTCCTTCAAAATCATAATCATATACAAGTCCACAATAACCTTTTTGGATCATTTCATATAATATTGGCTCTAAAATATATCTGGTTTTACCACTTCCAAGACCCCCTAGTATATAAATTCCTCTCTGAGGATTATTGATGAGCAATAGACCATTTTTAGTAGGTAAAGCAATACTAAAAGATGACTTTTTATCATAAAATTTAGGACTAATAATTAAATTTTTGTCTTTTTTTATAGAAGGTTTTATATCTCTATAAAACCAAAATGGAAGTGCAAAAGCAGTAAAAAACAGTATAAATAGATAAGGTATTAACCATTCGCGTGATTTTATAAAATCATACCTGGATAAATAGATATATATTCTTTCAAAAAATATAAAATAAAAGGTAAACAGTAACCATAAAAATAATAATACTGTAGATACAAAACCATTTTTTTTACAGAAAGATTTTGATAAAAATAGCTTTAATCTATCCCATGCTAGAAAACAAATAGAAACTACTAAAATCAGGCGAGTATAGCACCCAAATCCTGAATAGAATTCTAAATCAACTGCCCATTTCAAGTATCGGTCATTAACACAAATTCTACTGATTTTCAACAAGTAAAGTAACTGAAATAGAAATAAAGCTAGAAAAAAATAAAAGGTTAACATCAATGGTATATCACTAATATTTTAGTTCTTTTCTTATATGTCTTGACTTTTTCATTGGCTCACAATATACTCTAATAGCTTCTTCTATTTTTTCTTGTATAGAAAACGCAGATATTTTCAGAAAAGCATTCATATCAATTCCTTCTTTAACTAGTTTTGATACAATTATTTTAATTTTATCTTCCATATTTATATAATTTTTTTATATTATATAATATAGTAATTTTTTAAAGAAATCATAATTTCTTACTTTTATTTTTACCTTTTAAATTATTTTCTAATTCTTCTATTTTTGAGTAAAACATTCCAGTTACCTCTACTATTTTTTCCTTTTTATATCCAAGTATCAACATTCTATTAGCTATTTCTAATAGCTTTTTTTTAGCCCCTAAATATTTTCCATAAGCTATAGGGCTTATATTCTCTATTTCTTTTGTAGACAGTCCAGATGACTTAAGAATGATATCCATATCGACTCCTTCTTGAATAAGTTTTTCTACAATTGTTTTAACATTATTTTCCATATTCGTATATATTAATTAGTGAAATTATAAAGGTTTAAATATAGTATAATATTACATAAATCTTACCTTTATATAATGAACATTTTTTCCCATTTGCTTGCTATTTTGAAAGTATAGCGGCCAATGGATTTGGTCTTACGGAGTAAGGCGTAGTAGCTCATTACACCTTACTCCGTAAGGAATATTCGTTTTCGGCTAGTCATGCCTATGTTTTTACTATCCTATGAGAGCAAGCTAATGGGAAAAAATATCTGTATATCCGGTTTCTATTTTAGGTTAACGTATCAGTATTATGGCATTTGCAACATTTAACATTAAAGGATATAAAAGTGGATTAGTAGGTATTGGTAAGCATATAGATAGGTCGTGCAGAGAAGCTAAAAAAACAGGAAACTTTGAAGATGAAGAAGAGAGGTATTTAACTGCAGAATTAGGTTTACACATAGATCCATCTAGAACATACTTAAATGAAGAGTGGGTTAATACAGGTGGCAAATCATTACCTGAACTTGTTGAACAAAGGATATCAGAAGGTTATAAGCTATCTAAAGCTATTCGTTTAGATGCAGTTAAAGCTTTAGGTTTAGTTATGACCGGTAGTCATGATCGAATGAAAGAAATAGAATCCAATGAAAAGTTATTTGAAAGTTGGAAGCAAGCTAATTGGGATTTTGCTTGTAGGGAATTTGGTGGAGAAAAAAATATTGTTCGATTTTCTATACATAGAGATGAAAGAACACCACATATTCATTGTGTAGTAGTTCCAATAACACCAGATGGTAGGTTAAGTGCTAAATACTATAAGGATGGTATCATAAAGTTACAAGGTTATCAAAATAGATATGCAGAAGTTATGTCACCATTTGGATTAGAACGTGGTATAGAGGTATCGTTAACTGGTAGAAAACACACCACTTCAAAAGAATACTATAAAAGTATAAATAAAATTGAGAGAGAGATAGCAACAGAAACTAAATATATAAATACCTTAAATCCTTTTCATCGTGAACAGGCTAAAGAAGAGTTAGAAAAAGTACAGGATAAACTCTGTTCTTTAGCAGAAGAAAATTCACGCCTTAAACAGGATCTAACTTATACACAAAATACTCATAAAACACTTATAGAAAATAGGATCAAAGATGATTTAGAAAAAGTTAAAAGAGAAGTTAATCTAATTCAACATGCCGCTTCCATGGGTTATGTTTTAGATAAAGAAAAAAGCTCTAATACTTGGGCCGTTATGGAAAAAGAAAATGATAAAATTTTGATTAAAAATGGACCTAATCAGAATGGTCATTGGATGTATAAATCTTTAGTAGATGAACAAGAGAAAGGAACCATTGTAGATTTTATGCAAAAACGTGGATTTAGTTATCAGAGTATTTGTGGGTTGTCTAGCAGGCATTTAGATGATCGGGTTATTAAAGATCAAAAATTATTGTCTATAGAAATAGAAGATATTTCATCCCAACGGTATATTGCTCAAGAGGCGTTTGATAAAGTTGTAGAACATAAAAAAGGTAATTATCTGTCTTGTAGGGGTATTTATGAAGCTACCTATGAGTGTTATTCAGATGTTAAAGTAGGTAACCAAGCTGTATTTGCCTTATACAGGGATATAGATAATAACGGAAAAGGTACTATATGCAGCACCATTAGCTATCAATTTGATGCTAAAGGTACTATGTCAGATAATGGATGTTTTAATAGCACTAAATATTTCCAAAAAGGGCTTCCTCGTGGTTTATCTGTATTAGTTGACTCTGATGTACCTGTAAAGCATATTGTGGTCTCAGAAAGCCCTATAGACGCTTTAAGCTATAAGCAATTGAATAAGATGTTAGAAGGGACTATGTATATATCTACTTGCGGTAGTTTGTCTGAAGGTGTTAAAAAGGAGCTTACTAATGTGTTGTCTAATGCTAGGGAGAATGGACAGTCAGTAACACTAGCTTTTGATAGTGATAAAGCGGGGAGGAAGATGGATAGAGAGGTTCGTGAGTTAGCTGATACGTGTCGGGTAAACTGTAAATCGTCCATACCATCTCAGTTTAAGGATTGGAATGAAGAATTGGTGTCTGGTTTAGGAAATCAAGAAATGCTTAGAAAACTTCAAAAGGAGTTGGTAACTAGTGGGCAGGAACATGAGTTGCGTAAGCAACGCGAAAGGGGGCCGACTGTAATGGGAATGGAAATTCCTTTCGATTAGGAGATGGAAAGTATCCATTATATGTATCCGTGTTTGTCTATTTTCTATTGATACTTCTGAAGACACTTGTATTATAGTTATTAATCTGAATATCAAGTTATTATATATATGTATATGTGTTTCATTTTAAAAGTAGACATATGTACATATACAATCTACTCATAATCAGCTTGATTTATGTTTACTGAAGTGTCTGTTGAAGTGTCTATGTGAGTATGTGTAATGTTAGATTAAATCATACACATAAAATTTTAATAACCAATATAATATGTATAATTCATGTATCTAATAAAGTGTATTTTTATTTTTATACATGTGTTTTTATAAGTACTACATGTATAATAAACTTATAATCAATGTATTATATATTTCATATGGATTATTTTGCTTCGTTTATAAACTATAAAATATGCATATGGATTAGAAAAATGGCGTTTATATGGTACAAAAATAGGTATACTAATGTAAGAATGTAAGATAATGTAGGATGTATATTCGTATATATTACATTAATGATATTACTGAAAATCAAATAATTAAAATACTGAATGTAAGAATGTAAGATAAAATTAAAATAACTATAAATATATGTAGTTTATACACATATATTAACATATATGTATACAGGTACATAATATATTTAAAGATATTATTTTATCTTACATTCTTACATTTAACAAACTTTTGTGTTGATTATTAGTATTTTATTAATGTATGGTTTAATAGTGTAATTCTTACATTTAATTACATTTTTACATGAAGTTTAAAAATGTTTAAACTTTTTATATGAAAAGTTTGTTTTATACCATAGAATTATATAATTTTGGAGCATGAATGATAAAGAACCAAAAATTACCAGGAATTACAGTTTAAAGATGTCTCACGAGGACTACATGTCCCTACGTGCTGTGCACACTGATGCTTTAAATAAGGGCTTTAATATTACGTTAAAAGGTGTTATTCAAAGCTGTATTGACATAGTCAATGCGGATGGTATTAAGGAAAATTATTTTAAGTTCTTTGAAAGAAATAGTAGAAAGGCATAAAAAAAGCCTCCCGAGGAAGGCTAGTTTTTAATTTATTTGGCTGGTACCCAGATCAATGAAAGAATTATACTTCCAAGGATTAAAACTTAAACTTATGATAACAAAAGAGAAAATCCTGGAAAAGGTAGGGGGAGAGGAATACCTCATCCGCTACTTGGTTCCCACATTTAGATCAAATTTAAGAAAAAAAAATTACAAGTCAATATTTTCAGAAAAAGATGATAGACCAAGTATGTCTATTTATCAAGAAAAAGGGACTTGGAAATTTAAATCATTTAATACAGGTCACCAGGGAGATGCCTTTAAAATGTGGGCGGATTATTATGGGCTAGACTGTAGAACACAATTTAAGGAACTTTTAGAATTAATTGACCAAGAAATGTGTTTGGGGTTGTGTGATAATAAAGGTCAAAATGTCATTCATAAACCTATCTATTCTAATACATCTATAGTTAAAAAACCTGAATCTTCTTTACCTTCTCAAACACTTTCTATTGAGTATATACCTTACTCAGAATCTTTTATTTCTAAGTTATATCTAGAATACTGGTCACAGTATGGTATTGATCAATCTGTTTTAGAAAGGTTTGATGTTAAACAGGTGGCTTTTTTATCTTATACAAGTAATTCTGGTCGATCTTTATCCTTCAAATATGCTGAAAAGCATCAGATTGTAGCAGCCTATCATATATCTGGTAGGGTTAAAGTCTATATCCCATCAATAGAATGTTCTTTTTCAAGTGATCCATATTTTAAAGGTCAAAAGAAATCATTTTCTTATAAAAACCAAACTAAAGATGATGTTTTTGGGTTGGTTCAATTACCTGAAGGAAATTTAGATTATGTCCTGTTTACAGCAGGGGAGAAAGATTGTATGAGTGCTTATGCTCATGGGTTTGTTAATGTTATTTCTCTGCAGTCAGAGCATCAGATGCCTAGTGATGATTTGTTGAGAGTTTTATGTAGTAAGACTTTCGTACTACTATGTTGTTATGATAATGATGAGGCAGGGAAGAATGCTTCTAAGAAGTTACGAGATTCTTTTGGTATTGTATCCGTTCAATTGCCAGGAGATGTAAAGGATATAGCGGAATACTTTCAAAGGTATACTACTAATGATTTTCAGATACTTATAGATTCTAGTGTACAACAGGTACAATCTATTACAGTAAATTCTATTAATAACCATAACGTTAGAAAATCATGTAGTACTAAACGCAGTAAAGTGAAAGCCTATTTAAGTAATAAGTTTAATTTTCGATTGAATGTAGTTACTCAAGAGCGTGAAATGAGTATTAAGCGTAATCCTGATTTATGGAAAAAAATTAACGTAAATGAACTAAGAGATAATTTAGATAGACACAATTTTGAGTGTTCTTTAGATTTGATTAACTGCATATTAAAGTCTTTTTTTGTAGAACGTTTTAATCCTATAGAATCTTATTTTTTATCTTTTGAAGGAAATGAATTTGATGGTAGTAAGGATTATATTCGTCAACTGGCTAATTACGTTCATTTAAAGGATCCTACGTCTGAAAGTAATCAATATTGGTATACACATCTCAGGAAGTGGATGATTAGGTCTATTCGTACGGTTTTTGAACCAGAAGGGATCAATAAACATGCCTTAATTTTATGTTCTGTAAAGGAAAATATAGGTAAAAGTTATTTTTGTCGGTTTTTATGTCCTCGCTCTCTTATAAAGTATTACAATGGTAACCCGGTTATTAGTAATGAGAAAGATGCACAAAAATCCCTTATCAGAAACTTTATTATAAATTTAGATGAATTGCATCAGCTTCGATCTAATTCAGAGGTAATTAAGGCTTGGATTTCTCAGCCTTATGTTAATGTCCGTTTGCCTTATCAAGAAGATGAAATAACGGCCCCTCGTATAGCTTCTTTTTTAGGTAGTACCAATAATGTTGAATTTTTACGATCAGATTTGGGTAATAGTAGATGGATTAGTTTTGAGGTAGATTCTATTGATTATTTAGATGATGAAGCCATATATATATTGGAGAAAGCCTGGGAGGAGGCTTATCATTTGTATAAATTTGATAATTGTAGTGGAGAATTAAGTGAAAAGGAATTTTTAGAGTTAAAAATTCGTTCTGATCAATTTAAGACTAAATCTACAGAGGTCGAGTTAATCGTACAGTATCTTTCACCTTCTACTAAATCAGAGGGGGAATTTATGACAGCTACAGATATACTTAGATATTTGCAGGGAATTGTTGGTACTACTATTAGACTGAATACTAAATTAGTTGGGAGTGCGTTAAGAGAAGCTGGGTTTGATCGAGTAGCTATTACTAATAAATATGGTTACTGGGTTTTACGTCACATGAGTTATAGATAACTATTCGTATTACTGGAATTGTAAGAATACATTTTCCTTGTATAGTAATTTTTAGTTTAAACTAAACTAAATAAGTTTGAACTGAACTGAACTAATTTAGTTTGGTTCAATATATTTTATTAAAATATGGAAAGAGGAATCATAGTAGCATTTTTACAAGTAAAAGGAGGTTCTGGAAAGTCAACGTTAACTCAGAATTTATCTGTTTCTTTCGCGCATAGTAATCTAAAAGTTAAAATTGTAGATTGCGATATACGTCAAAGAACTTGTTCTAAATGGGTATCTAGGCGTAATGAATATCATCCTGAAAAGCCTCAGGTGTTTTCTTCTATTCAGGTAGATGATTTAAGAAACTCGGTTGTCGAAGATTCTAAAAATTATGATGTTGTGATAATAGATGTACAGGGTAGTGATAGTAAAAGTTTAAGAACATCTTTGTTAATTTCTGATATTGTATATATCCCATTTACACCTTCTCAAAATGATATTGAAGTTATAGAAGAGTTTTGTTGGTTATTAGAAGAAACCCATTGTCAAAATAACCACCGTAAGACTTTTTACATACTAAATAATTGCTCTGTTCATTACTTAGATCAATCTATTAGTGATGCAGAGTTATTTTTTCAGGATTATACGCATGTATTGTCTCCTTCTCAGATTAAGGTTTATAATAGAAAGGTATATAAGGTAGCTTCATCTGAAGGTTTTGGGGTTATAGAAATGAACGACTTAAAGTCAAGAATTGAAATATTAAATCTAAAAAAAGAGGTAGAATCTTATGTCTAGTTTTAAAAAAAATAGAGTTATTCCTAGTATAACAGAAAAAGGTGATGCTATAGTTAGTAGAGCAGAGGATATATCCACTTCTGTAGTAGGCAATAAACATGTCAAAGAAATAACGGTACCATTTACAAAAGAGATGTCAGAACTATTAGAAAAAATATTTCTTTATTTTGATGGAGATGTGTCCAGGAGAAAGCTTTGTTCTAAGTATCTTTTAAACTCATTACGTTCAGAGGTAGAAAAGTTTAAACTAAACTAATCTAATCTGGTTTAGTTTAAACTAGTTTAATTTAGTTCAGTTTTTATTTCTATAATATACCGTTAGCCATAAAAACATGTAGAATGTATTAATAAATGAAAATCAGTTTCTATACCTAATTTAAACTATGTACGATCGGTAGAGCATAATGATAATTAGTATTTATATGTTTAGACTATAGCCTAAATTGGCATACGTTTCTGATTCCAATTCTTAATTGTTTGAGTAAGACGCCTTGGTTAAAAAGTTTGCATAAGTCTACACCTGAGTCTAGCAATACGTTTATCTCCTTTCTGATCACGTCTTTAGGTGTATTTTTACTGTATAATTTAAGGGTGAAATGCTATAGAAATAGACAACCTATAAAATATATACACACTTAAATACAAAAACCCCTCTACTATATAATATTGTTTTATCGCTTCTCTGACCCTTGATAAACATCAATATCAATATTTAACCATTTTCCTGTTTTTAAAAAGGCTGGTACAACATGGATATCTTTCAAGGCTTGAACATCAAAAAATTGATAGGTTTTAACCAGACCATCTTGATCTAACCAATTCTTAGGAAGTTCATCCACAATTATTGCTGCAGTAAAGTAGACTTCTATCTTATGTACATTGTATTTTTTATCAAAAAATTCTGCAACATAGACAATCTGGTTTGGTTTAACATCAATTCCAGTTTCTTCCTTTACTTCTCTTACCATACAATCTGGAAGCATTTCACTTGAGTTTAAGTGCTCACCAGGTGTATACCAAAGCTTATAATTATTGCTCACAAGTAACAATTTCCTATTTTTTACTATTAGCGCTCTAGCTGTTACTTGTACAGTGTAATCTTTCATTTTGTTATGCTTGTTTATATAATTTTAATGCTAAGCACCTATTAGATCCATTATGCGATAAATCATATGATAGAATCATTAACATCTATTTTTTAAATAAACCATATGTTATAACTTATATGCTTCAATTATAATTACATTACAGGTTTTAATTTCACCAGGAATGAATCTCGTTTCAATGCATCATAGAAAAACGTTCTTAACATAAACGTATACTCATTACCATCTATATCTTTTAATACACAAGGATTATGCTCGATTTTGCATAAACTATCGCATGAAATCCATTTAAAGTTATCTTTCTCCCTATAAGTATCCTTATCTTGCTGATTGACTGCCTTACATAACACATCAGCAGGATAAAAATCATTTACTCTCAGTAAGATATATACTTCTTCTCTAATACACCCATCCTTTTTCTTATGCTCACTATAACAAACCACACCATTATTCAATAAGTCATTGGGATCCAACTGATATATGCCTCCACTTTCCTCTTTTGATTCGCGAATAGCAGCTTCTAAAAAACTTTCACCTGTTTCCACACTTCCACCTAATTCATACCATGTTCCCCCATCACATTTTCCTACTCGTTCTCTACCTAATAAGACAAAACTTTCTTGTTTATCATTAGTATAGCAAAGCAAAACACCAACACTGGCTTTTATCTTATTTTTTAATCTTTTTTTAAGTATAGTGCTACTGTCATAACTACACACTGTTGAGCCACATTCCGATTGTTCTTGAATAGGAATCTTGTTTTTATTGGGCAACATACCGGTTCTATGCTCCATGTAGCTACAAACAACAAGACATAGATAAAAAAGTATACATAAACGAAACATAGCAAATAGGATTTTTCTTTTAATCTGATTATTATCCATTATATAGTATATGTATGCGCATATATTATAACACTTAATACAAAAATTAAATGAATATTATATGCCATTACCATTCAGGATGGAAGTATTCACTTAATTTTATTAAATTTTATTATAGTGTTTTGCTAAAAACGTAAAAATATAGATAAGCCATGGATATAGACCTATTGATCATAATAGTTATTCTTAGTAACTACACTGGCAATAGGATTATACTGTAGTAGATCAGTTGCTACATTTAGAGACTATGCAGTAGGCAGTAGAAATATGTCTACTTGGGTCATTATCGTTTCTTTAATAGCTACCTATGGAGGGAATTTTTTACATACCCAACTGACTGGTTACTACTATCAAAGATTATATATGTTGCTACTAAGTTTAGGTAGCCCACTTAGGTTTTATTTAGCCTCTCAGTTCATTATTGTTAGAATGAAAGAGTGGCTAGGAGATTTTTCCATTGCTGAATCTATGGGTAGGCTATGTGGAAGATCTGTTCGCATTCTTACAGCCATCTTTGGTATTATAGTAACAATAGCTAAGATTTCTGCTCAGTTTAAAATTAGTCTAATTATTATTGAATCTATTACTTCTTGTAACGCACCAGCATATGCTAATTATTACACAATCATTTTAGGACTATTAGTTACGGCTTACACTATTTTAGGTGGGGCTAGGTCTGTAGCGCTAACAGATGTTTATCAATTTTGTTTCTTCAGTATTTGTTTGCCTATTTTAACTTTTACTCTTTTATACAATTCTCAAAATACATGGATTAATTGGCAAAAATTTGTCAATATGTCACAGTTTAATTTATCTCAAATAGCCACTTGGGATATATCTCCTATATGGGATAATTCTTTAGTTCATCTGTTTACTTATTTCATTTGGCATTCCATATTTACTTTTGATCCAGCGCAAATACAGCGTTTTTATATGTCTTCTTCTATTCAACAAGCCACCAAAGTATTTTTTAAAAGTGGCACAATTCGGATCATTTTTTCGCTGCTATTTTTAGTTGTTATTGCTGCTTTATATACAAGTGGCAATAGTGTTCCACCTAAACAAAAAATACTAGACTATATTATTCAGCTTAATCATTTTCCTGGAATCAAAGGATTGCTTATAACAGCTATTATTGCTTTATGTATTTCTACTGTTGACTCTTATTTGCATACAGGTTCTGTGTTATTTGCTAATGATATATGGCCTTTCATAAGCGGTTCTAGAGAACGAACCGATAAATATTCTCTAAGAGTTGTACGAATATCCTCTGGTTTAATAGGTATAGCTACCATTCTGATCACATTACATACATATGAGCAATATTAGACAATTTTTAAATAAAGTATTTTATTTCTATACTCCTTCGGTTACAGTTCCAATGATTATGGCTTGTTTTGGATTTAGACCCCGTTCGGCTACTGTCTTATGTTCGATGGGCATCAACACAGCTATGACGGTTTATCATATCTTTATAAAAGGACAAGCTATAAGAGAACGTGATGTATTCCTATCTCTTATATATGGTGCGTCCATTTTATTGCTCTTTCATTACCTGTTGCCTAAAAAGCCAAATACAGGATGGGTAGGTATTCCAGATGATAGTCCAGTAAAACTACAAAACCAAGAAACCAAACGTTGGTGGTTAAGAAAGCTATACTATTTTCAATCAATTTTTACTACTTCTTACTGGAAGGATATATTTCCTAAAAACGCTACTACTTTTATAGCATCAGGTATTTATTTTATTATTTACAGCTCCATACTATTTTTCTATGTGAAGCAAGTATATCTATTTTCCTACATCTACTGGTATATAGCTGTCATGGCTATAGGAACAATAGTAACCATTTATCCTATGTTTCATGCTTATAAACAGGAAGGTAATGGTTTGTTGCATGTATTATGGCCTATATTGTTATGTATTGTCTTTTTTATTTCTGGCATCACCTATATGAAGTTAAGCCATTTTTCACCTATGTCTTGCGCACTATTTATAGTAAATAAAGGTTTAAGTAGTCTATTATTACCATATACTATAACAATAGTCATGCTATCTTTTGTATTATTGATATATAGATGGATACCGCCTCATTTAGACCTTGTAAGTTATAAAGAGTTGATAACTACAGAAACAATGATAGGATTAACCATTTTACTCAGTTGTTTAGTATATCGATATCTAAGGAATACAACTAACAGACAATTACAAACTATAGCGTTAACTAGAAGCTGTGATCAACAGTATGCGCTAGATTCTCTACATAATCAAGCCAACTGGAACCGATTAGACCCTACCTATAATGGAAAAGTACTACAAGATATGGCTGATGAGTTAAACCCATATGTAGCAAGCCTACCTATACAGGAATTCCAGAAGAAGCTTTATATATTTAGCCAATCTCTGCTGAAAAGGGCTAAGGAAGAACGTACGTCTACCTTAGACTCAAAATCTATCCATAAAGTTGATATAGAGAAACTAATTCTAAAATCTTATGAAACGGTTAGAAAACTAGATATACCAATACAGTTGCTTGTAACGAAAAAAACAAAAGAAAAATATTTATTAACTGTCCCCACCACTTTTGAAAGATTATTGACTATAAATTTTTTAAACCTATGTCAGGGTAAATATATCATAGATCATACCGTTTATTTAACTATTTTAGACACACTGTTATCTTACCCTTTTCCTGAACCTAATCAGGTATCTATATATAGTACGCACGAGAAGCAGTTAAAAGCGCCCATATTATCTGCACTCGCTTTTTTTATATCTGCAGATGCAGATAGGCCAAATATATCACCTACTTACGTAGTTACAGATGAAATTAATTCATGCTGTATACCTAAAACCATCCATAGTCTGTACCAAGAAGAAAGCAGACAAATGGTACAAGCGCATGGAGGATATATAGAAACCATAGAAACAGAAACTGGTTTAGCCTGTCTCTACATATTACCTATTAATGGTAAAAAAGTTATGCAATTTAAACGATACCATACCGATGACTTATCTAATAAGGTAGCAGAAACGGATGAAAGTTTGGCTCAAGAAAAAGAGCTCATTCGTTTACTTGTAAGTAATACAACTTTAACTGAGCAAAAGGTAAAAGAAACCATTCAGTTTATTAAGAAAGCGCATGGAAGTGTTATACGTAAGTCAGGTGATCCTTATTATACCCATCCTATGGGGGTAGTTAAGATTGTATTAGAGGCTACAAAAGACGATGACACCATTTTGGCTGCTCTATTACATGATGTAGTAGAGGATACAACCGTTACATTAGAGCAAATAGAATTACTATATGGAATGGAAGTGGCTTATATAGTAGACATGATTACGCATTATAATACTTATGGGTTTCGATGGAAATTAGATAAGTCTGATAATCAAAATATATTGAATCAATGTAAGGACATTCGTGTCGTTCAGATTAAACTAGCTGATAGACTGCATAATCTACGAACTATATCTGCAAGAAAACTAGAAGACCAGAAAAGAATAGCAAAAGATACTATGGAGTTTTACATTCCATGGTCTAAAAAAAATAATGTTTTAACGTGGATATCAGAAATGGAAAATATATGTAATCAGATTTTACATATGAATCCTACATAAGATTAAATATTTGATTTAACTATGAAATATATCCTATGTAAATAAAGTACTAGGAAAAATCATGCGTAAATACACTATAAGCGATTACTATTTAGTCGACCATGAAGTACTGTTATAAACCAGGGATTATATTATGTTTTAATCTGATAATCAGTATAAATAAAAAGTTTATTTTACAAAGTTTATTCCATATACATTTCAATATAATAACTTAACAATTAATGATACTGGTTATCATTGTATTATAAAAACTTGGAGCGTCATATTACCTATGCTTTTATTAACAATACAATCAATATGAAACACTCACCAACAAATGGTATCCATTCAGCCCCCACACACGGACGCAGGTTATACCTAAAAAAGAAACTTGATTATGTTGCAGCTTCTTAGAAGCACACTGGAAAAAACACGTTTTTTCCAGTGTGTTACCAAAATTTGGAACAAAACTTGTGCGCTTTCGTTAAAAGAATATCCTAAACGCATGCCTAAAACCGACATTCCGAACAAAATTTTACACTGACTATGAGTTTAATGATTAAAAATCACTCATTTTATTAATTCTAAATTAATTTTTGCATAGCTGATTTTCAGTTAAAAAATTTTTAATAAAAATTGCAAAACCTATATTTATTCTTTTATAAAATTTATGTGTTTTTTATATTCATTATAAATCAGTTAAAAATAATTTATAAAAAGCATTTTTTTGTGCGGAATGTCGGCTAAAATATGTCGAAAATAAAACTTCATCCACAGTTTTGAATGGATGCCACAAATGTGTTTGGAAGCTTAACAGATATGCTGCCTAATTGAACAATTAGCCTTAATAGTATTTATATGATAAGTTTTACCCATTATTTCCTATAAGTTGATTAATTTCATTTATCAGTTCAGCAGCTTCATCATAATATTCTTCTACTCTTTGAAGTTCTTCAAGGGATATATCAGCATATGCAGAAATCTGAAAAGAAGTTTTATTTATATATTTCAGTTTACTAGCTGCTAATTGAATATCGTCTCTATCTCGATTATCCAAAAGAGGCATTGGTGCTATTCGCTGGTTAAGATTATCCCTAGAATCTCTCATCTCATTAAGTAGCTGATCGAACGATTTACCCATATCACCATGTGCGTTAGGTCGACCATTTAGTCCCCACCGTGCTAATTTTCTTTGTTCAGTGGTGTTTCTAAGAGCAGACCTTACATCTCGTTCTATGCGCTCAAGTTCTACATTAATAATATTCCTGATTCTATTATCTCTATTGTTGCGTTGGATTCCTTCAACATGTTCACCTGGATTATATCTTCTTAAACTTTCTTGAACAAGATTATTACTTGTAATATTGCTGATAATAATTCGTAGCTCAGTATTTAATATAAAATCTATCTTAGCTACAGCTAACTCTGTCTCTCGCACCCTACTAGCAGACCAGGTTCTAGCTCTCATGGCAGCTTGACAAGCTGAAATTACAGCTTCTGTAATACGTTCACGATAGTTATCAGATTGACGGTAGTAGTTATGCTGCTCATTACGAAGTAACCGGTTATAATTATCAGGGTTATTCATTCCTGTTAATGCAACCAAGACAAGAAAAAATCTTACGCATGTGATTAACCTTAAATAATATGGGTATTTACGATTGTTATTTTCCATATACAATGTCTTAAAAAGTATTATTTATACGTTATGTATTAAAGTACAGGTTTATTTTTTATCATTTTACGAATGACTTTAATAATTATCATTTATTGTCTTTACCAATACGATCACGGATCTTCTTCTTCATATCTTCAGATTCTTTGTCGAGTTCATCAGCTTCTTTTTCATACTTAATAATAATTTCTTCAGTAACAGTAATGAATTTATCAATATAATTACCACTTACTTTGTAATTATCACAAGGAAATGAAGCCGTTTTCTCTTTATTGTCTTTTCCCATACGATCACGGATCTTTTTCTTCATATCCTCAGATTCTTTGTCGAGTTCATCAGCTTCTTTTTCATATTTAGTAATCATCTCTCTAGTAATAGTAACATTCTTATTATTACTGACATTAGACATATAGGAACTTCCTTTATCAGATTCTTGTGCTAGTGTTACAGTTTTTTTATCCATTTTGCTCACGGTAGCCCCATTGCAAGCACCGATTCCAGTGTAAGCTATTAAATTCAAAGTGTAAAATAGTTTTGTATTCATAATAATCATAAAAATTTATATACTATTAAGTATGTTAGTAATTTAGAATAGATCCTAACACAGTAATATCAATTTTAACTGAATAAAGTCGATATTTTTGATTTTAGGTTATTTGCACATATTAACTACTAAAACATTTTAACTACTAAAACATTAGTAACTTGTTAATTATACAAAAAAGTCACAAAATATACAAATAAATGTATATAGTATATGACACTATACTTCACTCAGTGAAGTGAATTTTTATTAATACTAGTAAATATCTTTTCCATTGACTTGTCGTCTCACTCGTGGCACACGATTAGGATTAGAAAAACATTCAGGTAAATGCCCAATTTTCATACATTATATCCAAGAAGGATTTTATAATTTGTTACCTTAACGTGATTTATTTTCATCCTTCTGAAGAGATCCATATAAGTCTTACAGGTTGGTATAATAGCATGTTGTTCATAATATTATTTTACATAAAAATAATATAGTCAGAGCAGCTATAAACATTTATATATTTTTTCTAAAAGAATGAACCACCCTATAACACGTACTTTACGTTTCATATTAATCACCAGATTAAGTGTGGTGTTATCTTTAGTAAGTTGTGATAAATTTGTCGGAAGATATGGTGTAAATGAGAATGCAACATATATTCCGGAAACGTTGAATGGTATTTCACGTAATCCTATCCCATTAACAAATTACTTAAAGACACAACTGCACATATCAGTTGAAAATAGTGATATAAACGGGTTAAAATCTTTACTTAATGATCCAAAAACTGATGTCAATGCAACGGATAGTACTGGTAAGACGTCTCTTTATTATGCATCTGAGCTAAATAAACTAGAAATAGTATCTTTTTTAGTTACTTGTGAAGATATTGATGTCAATAAAAAAAATAGTTATGGCAATGCCCCTATTCATGTAGCATCAAGATTAGGGCACTTTGATATAGTTGAAAAACTAATGAAGTGTACAGGCATTGATATCAATGCAAAAAACTCCAATGGGGACACAGCTCTTAATGTAGCGTTTGATAATAGTAGAACAGATATAGTTAATTTATTACTGCAAGATATTAGGACTGAACGTGAAGCATCCTGTTCTATATGTCTTGATGATATATTCCCTGATACTATATCCATTAAGGCTATATCCCTTATACATATAACTACATGTGGGCACTTTTTCCATAAATCATGCGTTAAGGATTGGGTAGATATCGAGAAAAGTGATAACAAAATCTGTCCTATTTGTAGACAAGCAATAAAACCAGTCAACTAATCTTCAGTAAGCGAATTAGAGAGGATATAAATTAAAGGCGTACTGTAAAAAACATCGCTATAGGTAGGATTTTATTTATATTTTTTATACTTTTGCAAAGTAATGCTAAAACAATCTATAGTTATCCAAATTTAGTCGTAATATATAAGTGGATAAGTATATGCCAGAGGCTATATCTCTAATTTTTTTAATTACAATGTACGATTCTTTAAGTTTAATAAGAAATAAATTTTATAACAAGTCATTATCCTATTTTTTATGCTATTTATTTTTGGGATGCTTTGTATACGGATGTGGTAATACAAGTAGGTATAATAATGGTATCACAGATAGTAATATAGCAAGATGTGATGGATATTCTAGCGAAAAAGAAATTATACCAATCCTCCATTTAGATCAAGCAAACGAATTAATTTATACTGCAGCCATAAAAGGTGATGTCGGATTTATTCAATCTTTCTTAGAACAAGGTATAAATCCTAATGAGTTAGACAGGATTATTCATCCAAAGTCAGAATGTTGTACTTGCCATGAAGATACCATTAAATACTTATTTAATAGATACAACAAGTCAGATAAATATGGTAATACTCTACTACATAATAATTTTGATAATATTAATTTTATTAGAAACCTTTTTGAAAATCATAAGACTACATCTTTACACCATCATTATAGGTCCATAGTTGTAAATCTAGAACAAAAAAATAATGAAGGTTTAACCCCTATTGATTTAGTAACCATAAGTGGAAATACATATCTCCTAAAAAAAGCATTTAAGCACTTAAATATGTATAACTGTACTATACAATACTATATACTACAACGTGCTATTAATCTTGCAGAAAAACAGATTAAAAATGAAGCAAATATTGAAAAATGTGAACAGATTAAAACTGCGATTGAAGTAATAAAGGAGTACATAAAGCATAAAAATAATGAATATCAAATAGAAGAAAACAGCAAACTGCATACTGCAGCTGAAAAGAACGATATTTCTTTTTTTCAGTCTTTCATTAACTCTGATAAAAATATAGATACACTCATTTGGTATAATGATAAGATTGAAGATCTAAAAATACAGAATAAAAAAGGGTATACTGTGTTTCATATTTTGGCTGAAAATGGACGTGTCGATATTTGTAGAATGATCTTAGATTGGTTACAGAAGCTCCCTTTCTCATGTTCAGAAATTGTCAAATGTAAATATAGATAAAGATATAGATAATATTTTATGTAATATAAAAGATAATTTCACGCATTCAGTATTTGATCTTGCAGTGATAGGTGGTCATAAAAATCTTGTTACAATTTTATCGGATTATATAAATATAGAACAATTACAATCTACTAAGGATACTTTAGGTTTATATGCTAAGGATCATAATACACCTATGGTTGAATTATTAGGGAATATAATCCTAAATAAAAAATATCCTACTTCAACAGAACATAAAAATCAACCAAAAGAAGAGCCAAAGTTAAATCTACTCGATTTAGATGATAAATATTACATTCCATCTAATGATGTCGATAAATTAGACAAGAATTGGTCTGAATTTGAGTCTTATTTGTCTAGTACTTATTTAAATAATAGGACTACTACTACACAAGATAATACGAGTGTTAAAAGACCTGATGAGTTTAATCAGGATACCGGAACATCACATAAAAAAATAAAGCAAACAGAATGTGGTTCTAAAAGTCTGATCACATGTGAATGGGGGAATTGTGGTAAAGATTGTGTTAGTAGAGATGATTTATATATTCACGTGAACACACACACAATAGAAGCACCTTTTATATGTAAATGGGGGGACTGTAGGCAAAAATGCACTTGGAAAAGTGGACTAAAAACCCATTTGCGAATCCACACAGGAGAAAAACCGTACAAATGTGAATACTGTGAGAAAAGTTTCGCTCGATTAGGTGACTTAAAAACCCATACAATAACTCACACAAAAAAAGTGAATTTAAATGTGAATACTGTGGCAAGATATGCGTTAGCAAATCTAAATTAGAAACACATACAAGATGCCACAAAAGAGAAAGACCGTATGAATGCACATTTTGTACTGGACAATTCAAAACGAAAGGTGGATTAGAAACACATACTCGAATCCATACAGGAGAAAGACCGTTCAAATGTTCATACTGCGGTAAGAAATTTATTCAGTCAAGTCACCTAACAAAACATATTCGAACCCACAGAGAATAAAAACCGTATGAATGTCAGGAGTGTGGGGAAGGGTTCACTCAGAGTAATGGTTTAAGATACCATATGGACACACATCACACAGCACCCAGTACCTAGCAACAATAGGCAGAAAACTGCATAGTAAGTTTGAGAAATACCACCATTAGTGTACTAGGACAAATCATGTGCAAATATACGTTCAATAATGTATATTTAATATATATCATTGATTTTCAATTGTAAAATATGTCTCGAATGAATAGAAAGTTATGATTTTGATTTAAACTGGAAATTCTTCATCCACCCTGGGATAAAGTTTGAGATAAGAGATAAATGTGTCTCGCTAAACGGTCGTTTCTCGAGACAAGTAGATGAATATATTTTCACTGTGTGGAATTTTATACATCGGTGGATAATTAATCTCTGGATCAAATCAAAATCATAATTTTTTGTAAAGTAAATAGGAGAAATTTTTATATACTCTATATCTATAAATTATTTGCGGATTTAATTGCTTTTTTGTAAAATTAGTGTCAAGATATTAAAGGTAAAATTGTAATGGAAAATTAGCTTTGATTTGAACTAAACTAAATAAAAATGAACACGAATAATTTTAAAGTGCTATTGTGTTGCTATACAGTTGGAATAACTGGATGTAATAAAATGGAGAATCCAAGTTATATGGATGGTAGTGGTGATGGAATTAGAATTTCTTCTGAAATTTCTAATAAGGCTGATAAGGTCCGTAATCGTATCATTGATGATCAAGAAAGACGTATCGCTAATTATAAGGTTATTACCGAAAACGCTAAGGAACATGCTAATAAAATGAACAAGCGTGCCAGAGATTATCAAAACACAGAATTAGGTGAGGGTTATCGTTGTATTGCTGAGGCTGCTGAACGTGCTGCTCGGGCTGCTGAAAAAAATGAAAAGTCATACGAAGAATTTGTAAAACGTAGGAAAAATCAGATGAATAAAACTTAGTTCCTTAGTTATCCTGAATTAATTTTTATTATATAGTTTTTCCTTTTAGATAACAATAGTAAAATGAATAACGAATTATAGGTTAGAAATTATATTAAAATGTAATTACTATTGTTACACAAGTGTATACATAATATTTAATGATAAATAAATTTTGATCACACATATGAAGAATTCATCAATATTAAAAATGATAAATAAATTTTGATCACACATATGAAGAATTCATCAATATTAAAAAGGACGTTGGCTTTTCTTTTTATTCCAATTATCTTAATTAGAACTGATCGTCTTTCTGCAGCAGATAATGACCCTGAAGCATTTAGAAGAAATATTAATGCACTAAATGAGGACATACGATTAAACCAGAATAATGAAGGTAATCTTACACAGGTATATCGTAACGATTATCTTAATAGCCTGGAAGATATGTTGAATACTATTAGGGATGCTCTTGCTTGGGCGGAGAACCGTGTTGAACGGGCTAGGTTTGCTTCTGAAAGGTGTACATATATTGCCAATAGGGTTATTAGTATTAGTGGTAGAGATCTTCCTCCTGCTGCAGGGGCTTTAGCTCGTAGGGGAGCTCATCCACATGATCATGGTGCAGCTAGGCGTGGTGATCGTGAACGTATAGAACGTTTCGATGACAATGTGGAGCGCATTCGTCAAGCTCGTGATCTGTCTGTAAATACAAGAGCTCTACTCAACCATGCAAATGGTAGATTAAATAATATACAGGGTTTAATGGATGAAGCAGAGAGAGTATTGGATCTGTATAATAGGGATTTTCTTACCGAACATGATCCTCAAACTACAGCTCCTGAGCGCGGAAGATATGGAGTAAATCGGATCCTAAATTCTATGAGGGATATGCTTAGAGATGCCAATGAGTCTGCTTATGATACTTCATTGGATGCAGAAGATGCTATTAATAATAGCAATGATATGTGGGACTTGTACAGAGATTATTATCCAAATGATTGGCAAAGAAGATAATTTCTGTTTTCTACGATGTATGAACGGATAGTATAGTCCATATTTACCTAAAATACGAGTTTCTTTTTGCTTTCAGAGGATTTTCTGAAGGGATAAACGTACATAATTATGATAATCATATCATTTCTTGTATCTAATAAATTCCAAACAATTAATTTTTATTGGACAGTTTCACAAGCCTGTCAAATCTGATCCCTTTCTTCGAATCTTAAAGTTGTATGGTTTTGTTGTATAATAGTATATTGTCTTTAACATTGTAGCAAAAATCTAATTCTTGGTATACCTTAAGCCAATTATTTTGGCATAAAAGTGTAAGTTTCGTAATATATTTCTTTAAGAAAGTATAGGAAAGATTTTAACCTATTCATGCAACAAATCCATCATGAACTCACGTTGCTACGCATATTACGCAACAAATTTATACTGATTATGAGTATAATATAGAAATAGATTGATTAATAGTTAATTTTCAAATGACTGATTTCCAATATAAAACACTATGAATCATTAGAAAATAACTAAACAAACAAATATTTTCTGGTTCGAAAGTGTATCCACATAGACTAGTATTTCTCAGTAGATAGAAGTCCTTCTAGTTTTCAACTTACATGCTTTCAAGTTGAAGACTAGCTATATCTAATGCATTCATCCCGTAATCTTAAGCCCTGTATTTGCAATACATGATGAATTAACTTGCTTTTTAATAAATATTTTTTGAAAATTGCATAATCTTATTCATTAGTGAGAAGATCATAAGATGTTTATGTGTTTATAAAAAAAAATAAAAATTATCCTATTATGAAAAAGTATTTATTTATTTTACCAATTATGGCATCTTGTAATGGTTCGGGGCAGTACAATGTAAATCCTACAGGAGAAGGTCAAAGTAATAGAGAGCCAGTTGCTAGAAATATAAAATTAGAATCTTTAGATAAAGATGGAAATTTCAAAGAAGATCCAGTTTTAGTATGTTTTGATGTTGATGGTACTATTCTTGATAGAAATGATAGTTTGATTGATCATGAAGGGCTAAAAAATTTGATAAATAATTTATTAGAAAGTGGTAATAGAGTTGCCATTACTACTCTCAGCAGCAGATATGATAAAACATTACTAAAAAAAATAGGACTAACTGAAGATCAAATAAAAGATATACCTATAATGGGATGGTCTGATCCGAAAACCACGGGTGGTGGTCATAAAGAAGGACATATACAACAAGCTATGAAGTTAACTAATATAAAAGATATCAAGCGTGTTATACTAGTAGATGATGATGGACGTCAAATTATGAGAGCAAAATTTTTTGGTGCTACAGGAGTCCCAGCAGGCTACAAAGGATTCTCTTGGTCTAAAGTACAAGAATCAGTAGATAAGCTAAATCAAAAATAGTCATTTAGTCGAGCACATTGGCTCTTTCTCTGTCTGCGTTCACGACTGTGGTTAAAATTTGATTTTCGGCATGTTTTTAGGACGGTTTTTTAGCGAAAACATTCAATATTTGTTCAAAACTTTAGTCAAAATTTAGTCAAAAAACCGTCTTCAGCCACAGTCGTGAACGGAAACCTTTCTCTTCAAAAAAGAGTGTATGTGTTCAGCGCAGTGGTTTTTAGGCTTTGTTAAAATGTGAATAAATTGTTAGATTTAGCTATTGTTTAAGTATATTTATCCATCCAATGGATCATCTTCAATCTGTCATCCTTAGCCTGCAATCAGAGGTAACTTTTTTAAAGTCAGAAATTTCTTTATTAAGGTCAGAGAATTTGCTACTCAAATCAGAGCTTGATTCATTAAAATTAGTTACGCATTCTTTAGAGCTAGCCAATAAATCGTTAGAGGAAGAAAATAGCAAGTTAAAAGAAAAGCTAGGGCTGACTTCAAAGAACTCATCGATTCCTACATCTAAAGAGTTATACAAGCAAAAAAGGGATAAAGTAAAAAGCACTCGTAATAGAGGCGGACAGCCTGGTCACGCAGGCACTACTCGTAGTAAGCTGGAAGCAGATGAAGTTATTGAGTTACACATTTCCAATTCCTGTTCCTGTGGTGGTCCTGTAGCGATAGCTCCCAAGCCTTATATTCACCAAAAAGTAGATCTGCCGGAAATTAAGCCCCATGTAATCGATTATCATCTACACCATGGTCGTTGTAGAAAGTGTGGCAAGCGTTACGCTGCTTCCCTTCCTAAGGGTGTTACCGGAGATACCTTTGGTCCTAAAATCAAGTCAGTTATTGCTGCTTTAACTGGGTTTTATAAAAACTCTAAAAGAGAAGTAGGCTATATTTTAAAAGATATTTTTAACGTAGATATTAGCCTAGGCACTATCTCTAATAGTGAGGCTAGAGTAGCTGCAAAATGCCAAGAAGCTTACCAAGCTATAGAAAAAACCGTTAGGGAAAGTAAAGTGCTCCATATAGATGAAACCGGCCACTATAACAGTGGTAAGTTAGGTTGGTGCTGGATCTTTACTAGTCCTATAGCCAGCCTCCTTAAGTTAACTACTTCCAGAAGCCGCAAAATTTTAGAAAATAGTGGATTAAATCGTCAAAACTCCACTGTGATTACTGATAGATATGCGGTGTATAATTATTTTCCACCCAGCAATCGGCAACTCTGTTGGTCACATATTGCTAGAGATTTTGAAAGGTTTGCCCATAGTTGGCACAGTCAGGTCAAAACATTAGGCTATTATCTAAAAAAGATAGCTAGTGAACTCTTTGCCTTGAATCGAGCTTTTTTGAATCGTTCTATTGAGATACTTCCATTTTTAAGGCGCATTAGAAAATTGCGCAAACGGGCCTGCTATGGCTTAAAGGCTATTGCTAGGGGTACCATGTGCCGTGCACGCTAGTCGTGTGGCCAGAAATATAATGCGAGCAGAGCCTATGTTATGGAAATTTTGTGAGGATCCATTCAATATTCCGCTAACCAATAACTTGGCTGAAAGACAAATCAGGCACTACGTGGTCTATCGTAAAAATTCATACTTTACCCAATCAGAAAGAGGTAATACTTTCCTAGAAAGAGTCATCTCTTTGTACCTAACTTGGAAGCAACAAAAGCTAAACCCTTTCACACAGCTGCAGAATTTAATCGCTTAAAAACCACTACGCTGAACGCACACAAAAGAGTAGTCAATATTTAATCTCATATATACTACACTTTTAATTTATACACATCAGTTTGGTCTTTTGAAGAGAACACAATCTTTTCAAAAGAACAGTTTAACATCATGTGTAGTAGTTAAGATTTAATCTGACAGGCAGTAAAAATTAGACTCTAAAATTGTCAGTTAAGTTTAGTTTGTCAGGTATTGTTTTAAGGTACGCGATTTGATTATTTTTTTCAAGAACTAGCTTTTTACTATCCTCCCAAGTTTGTATAGGTGTTTTACCATAACAATACTTTCCAGAATGCGGTCGCTCATGATTATAGTAATGTAACCAGTTATCTAAATCCTCTTGCAACTCATCTAGATTAGTATAGATTTTTTTACGCATAGCTGTATCAAAGAATTCCTGTTTCATAGTTTTATTAAAACGCTCACAAAATCCATTCTTTTGCGGTGAATAGGCTTTAGTGACCGTATGTTCTATACCTTCTATGCTTAAAAACAACTCAAAAGCATGATGTTCTATTTTGCCTTTATACTCCGTACCCCGGTCTGTTAGTATACGTAAAATAGGTATGTTTTGATCTTGATACCAAGGTAATACTCTATCATTTAACATATCAGCTGCTGTTAGAGCTGTCTTATCAGTATAGAGTTTTGCATTAGCTACTCTAGAATAACTATTCTATAAAGACTTGCGTATAAACCTTACCTATACCTTTAAAGGTACCCACATAATAGGTGTCTTGACAGCCTAGGTAACCAGGATGTTCGGTATTCTATTTCTCCACATGCTTCTTGTTCGTTTCTACGTTTTTCTAATGCTGCTAGCTGCGATTCAGTTAAAACAAGACCATCTTGAGCCATCTTAGCTTCCAAAGCTTTAAGCCGTTTCTTTATATTGTTCAAGTCATTGCGTAACCAGATAGATCTTACGCCACCAGGAGAAACAAGTATACCTTGCTGCTTTAATTCGTTAGATACCCTAAGTTGACCATAAGCCGGATAGTCTATGGCCATATCTAATACTGCTTTTTCTATGTTAGGGTCTACTCTATTAGCTAGAATAGGTTTCTTACGGCTTATTTCATACAATGCTTCTTGACCACCTGTCTCATACAAGGATTTAAATCGGTAATAGCTATCTCTGCCATAACCCATATTTTTACACGCAGAAGATATGTTACCTAACGTTTTTGCCAGTTCCAATAAGCCTAATTTCGGTTTAATGATTTTTTGATGTAAGTTCATAATAGTTATAATTTATATCTATACAATTTAACAATTGTCAGATTAAATCTTAACTACTACATCTTTGCTTACCTGAGCCTTTAGGTATATAGACCCTCCTTACAGGTGGAGCAACGTATTGACCTGCTCGCATTTTATATAAAAGCCTGTCTAGATTTGCATCTAGGCTTTCTGCATATATTGCTGCATTTACTCCATCAATACCATGAGTAGCTCCTTTTATTAAACTTCTCCACGATTGATACAACTATTCCTTATCTACTAAGTGTATTAAGGTTCTTAGTGGATCATTATGGATCTGTTTTGCTCTGCTAGCTAGAGACAATAATTTTGTTTTGAAAGTATTACAGTTCGGTGACTGTGCTTTCTCTCCTTTATTTTCTCTTGCTTGTTGTGCGTCCCTTTCCTCCATAGACATTACTCTACTTCTTTGGTACTATGAACACATCTGACTCCCCAAACATCATCATCATTGACTTTTTTTTCATCTGTGATTACCTCTTACAAGGAATATTTGGGGTCTCCCAGGTTCCTCGGTTGAACATTTTCATGCATGCTGACGACGTATACCCCGCCGGGCAGCATTAAACTCACCTTAGCGTTTAATACCTTATTGCTTTCCACATCCATCGACAGTGTTAGCTCCCGGAATCCATCAAAATTCTCGATGCTCTCATTGTCGTTCACTTTCGTTTCGGCCTACATTCGCCCTGTTTACGCTTCATTCACTATATTGCTACAGCAAATGCAAAACTCGGTTCTGGCTGGGTGGTTAGTCCTTGACCAGAGAGGAATTCCACCTCCTTATTCAACCAGGCTTGTCCTGGCACACCGATGTTTTAGCTATATTAAAGACTGGGTTGCAAAGAAAGTTAGGCGACATTTAATGCGGGCACGGCAAAGAAAAGGCTTCGGCTGGGGAAGGTGGAGTAGAAGAGATTTATACGAAAAGATAAAGTTATACAACGATTATCAGATACGTTATCATAAACCTTCGAAAGCAACCACAGCATGATAGGCCATAGGCTTTGGTAAGAAGTTATTAGGAGAGCGTAGTAGGGGAAATCCCTACGCTACGTTCGATGAGGCGGGATATGGAAACGGGGTAAGACCACCGCGCCATTTCTCGACTCTACTGTGAGTTTAGCATGCCCATAGGCTGGAATGGGTTTTGTAGGAAGATGTAGCCGAATATCTTCTTGAGCAATAGATTTTTGAATGCTACTCTCTATACCATTTTTATTAGCGGAATCATTATTTTCATACTCACCATATACACTCAAAGTAGTAGTGTCAAGATGAGCTGATTTCCCTAAAAGCTTATGTTTGCAGGCAATAGATAGTGCTACCTCTGAAAAAAGTTTTGTTATGCCATACTCATGTATAGCATCTAAACAACGGCCTAAAGCATCATCATTAAAGTCTGATGCACAAACATCACCACCTAATAATTTAGACACCGGTTTATTGGCAAGAAATTTTGGAAAGAGGTACAGGCGGTCATTCATAAAGCCTAACCCATTCAGTATCATAGCCGATACACGTTGACCATGTGTTGTTTTGGCGCCATTAGTCAGAGGAATACGTTTATTTATTTCATTGACTATACCCAGTTTTTCTATCGTAGATGCTACTAAACCTAAGTGATCTAAAACAGAACTACCAGAAATGTTGTGTTTACCAAACATACATCTAATAAAAAAAACAATATAATAAAGCCAAAATTACTTTACCCTTCTAAAGATAGACAAAACTTAAACAAATCTTTTTATGTATCTTTTTTCTGAGGAATGTCGGGTACAAGTAACAGCTAAAGCGCTAATAGTAAAAAATAGGAAATTGTTACTTGTGAGCAATGATTATAAGTTTTGGTATACACCTGGTGGGCACTTAGACCCAAGTGAAATGCTTCCAGCATGTATGGTAAGAGAAGTAAAGGAAGAAACTGGAATTGATGTTAAACCAAACCAGATTGTCTATGTTGCAGAATTTTTTGATAAAAAATATAATGTACATAAGATAGAAGTTTACTTTACTACAGAAATAGTTGTAGATGAGCTTCCTAAAAATTGGTTAGATCAAGATGGTCTCGTTAAAACCTATCAATTTTTTGATGTTCAAGACTTGAAAGATATCCATGTTGTACCAGATTTTTTAAAAACAGGAAAATGGCTAAATATTGATATTGATATTTACCAAGGATCAGAGAAGAGATAAAACAATATTATATAGTAGAGGGATCCTTGTATCCTACTCTTACTCCTTCCCATATTTACCTGCTAAATGAATTACTCCAGACTGTTTACGCGCTATGTAATAAGTTGCGTAAGTAGTCGACCCTGAAGTATTATTTCAGTATCTCTGATATAAACAATATATACTGCTTAGTTAGTTGTTATACAGGAGATCAATACCACAAACATATATTCCTAAAAAGTTCGCCATGGCGAACTTTTACAATGCATCAATAAACTTCTGTAATATGGATTTTAACTTATGTTTTCCTAAATCGTCTATATTTTTTAACCCTTTATCTTGTACCTTAATCTCATTACCAAACAGAAAAAATTGCAAAATAGGCACCTTATTTTGATCACTACAACCAGATATAATGGTATTTACTTTTTGTACATCATTTTTCCTTAGAGCCTTCGTAATACTTCTTAGTTTACTTCTAGAGGTAATATTATGCTCAATCAATTTATTTCTTACTTCTTCAGGAAACTCAGAAAATGCAATATACTCGGAAACAGTTCCTTTAGAAACAGATATCGATTTAGCCAAATGTTCTTGACTGTCAAAAACTGAAAATTCCAACAGTCGTTTAAACGCTATACCTAGTTCTATTGGCGTAAGATCATTACGATGTATGTTCTCTATTAAAGCGATGGAATCCGCATGATTTGCCTCCTTTAATATTATACAAGGCACTTTAGTTAGACCAACTAACTTAGCAGCCCTCAGCCTTCTTTCACCGCTAATAACCTCATATTTATCATTTGACTCTTTAATAACTGTCAAAGGTTGACAAACACCATGTATTTTTATTGAATCAGCTAGCCTAGATAAATCCTCTTTATCAAATGACTTTCTGGCTTGATTTTTAAAAGGAATGACCTGATCAATATTTAAAAAATAAAACTCTCCTACTGACTTATCTAATCCAATACTAGGTCTAGAAGATGTTCCTATTCCTGGTTTTGCTATTTCCTCCATAGCTTCGGATATTTCCTTATACTTTATCTTTCTAGCCATGTTATAACTTAATGATCATTTCCTTAACTATATACTCCTTTCACAATGTATACTTATCTAAAATATGAAAAACAAGATCTAGGATATCTTCTAAAGCTATGGAGTTTCTCTTAGCAAATAGCATCAAAGGTTTACCTATCTTAGTAGATATATTAAAATCTTCACTTTTCCTTATAGCGAAGTCCTTTTTAATATATTGTTCATAATATGACCTAAGAAGAGACATAGACTCAGCGGAGCTAAGCGCTCTATACTCATATTTATTTGGAATAATATGCATAGTTTTAGGGGATATAGAAGCATGCATATAGAAGTTATCTAAATCCTCTAAAAGTATTTTTAAACCATTTAAACTATATGGTTGTGTCTCGCATACAAGGTTAATAACATCTGAAAAAAAGACAACGTTTCTATTTAGAAAACTAATGGTTGGATTGGTATCTAAAAAGATAAAGTCATAATCATTTTCTATAGATGACAATTGTTCTGAAAGTTTACCAAACGATTGTTTTTCTTCATAGAAAATAGATTCAACACGTGTCAAAGATAAATTTGAAGGTATAAGATCAAAACCTAAAAATATACTCTTTTTTACATCATTAAAAGAAGCCTTGTTGGTAAGCAAATCATATAACGTTAAAGAGCAACTATCAGATTGAAATCCAAAAGAGGTAGATAAGTGAGCTTGAGGATCCGCATCTATTACCAGAACATTATACCCCATTAAGGCAATATGTGAAGACAATTGAAAACAAATGCTTGTCTTCCCTACTCCACCCTTAAAATTATAAAATGCAAATTTTTTCTTTAAAATCTGTAAGTTTTTATTCAACCGAACAGATTTTATAATGCTACGACTATCATGTATAGAAAACCTTTGATCTTTTAATTTGTAACCCGGTAATCCACTTAAAGATTTAAAATCTATATACTCATTAAGTATACTTTCATCTATCCTAGATAACATAGCCATATATCTAAGACTCAACCCATCCTTAATAATATCAATCATTTACTACAAACAGAAAAAAGTTCGCCACGGCGAACTTAGTTTATTCATTACAAGATTAACTGTAATCAAATGTATAAACACATTATCTAATGAACCGAAATTATACTGCATAAAAAGAAATTTAATATTTATACATATGAACCATATATTTCCATATATGAATGAACTCACAAAAAGTATAATTACCTATCCACTAAATTTTAGTTACAAAGTAACCATACAACTTCTTATTCACCGACCTATCAAACCCCGCTTCCCTTAATGCACTACCCACCAATTTAGTATTCAGTCTAATAGTATGTCCAATAATATTCTGCAAATATCTAAGTATATCCGTAGCTGTCATAAATTCCCCCGCTTCTTTATTAGATGGAGAAAGATACTGTACAATCAACTCAGATTCCGTAGATTTAGTCGTAAATTGATCAGATATTTGTGATAGTTCTAACAACTCCTCCTTACTCAAATCCCCACTACCAGGATTTAGTTTATATAAATGATAAGCTTGCTCCCAAGATTTCTCTAAAATATACTTTGCTTCATCATCTAGATATTCAATAGAGTCTACCTCAAAACTAATCCATCTACTATGACCCAAATCTGATCGTAAAAATTCAACATCATTGGTACTACCTAAAAAAGAAGCTATACGAGAGGCAGTTATTTCATCTTCTTGATAAGGCAAACGAACATTAACATAACGTTGGGACAACCATGTCTTGATTACATGGGCATTAGAACGAAGCTGATGAAGTTCATCTAAATTTATAATGAAGTTTCTGATTAACGACTTTTGGGCATCCTTTTCGTTACTAATAATCGGATTGCCATTATAGTACCTTATAAGAGAAGGAGGACACAAAAATTCACAAAAATAACTCTTACCTATATTTTCTTTTACAGAACATAAAATTAAAGCATGCTTATTAATCCCCTCAGATTCGAAAACAGTACGAACTGCTCTAATCATCCATTTCTTAAGATGCGTACACCAATAGTTAGCATGGATAGGAGAAGGATTTCTTAAATGAACATAACTAGCCAAAATCGATATGTAATCTTTACTTAGATCTATGGTATTTTGATTAAAGTTTATAAAATAAGATTCTATAGGATTAAAACGTTCTACAAAATAAGACTTTAATATACAGTTAATTAAGTCCAAAGAACAAATCAATCCGTGCCTGTCCAAATGACCACGTAGTTCATGAACATTAATTTTTTCCCATAAACTAGGATTGCGTTTAGTACTTATTTCACGTTCTTGAGTAACTATATTGAAACGTAAATTAAACTTACCATTCAAATAGAATTCTACCTTGCTACGCATACTATTACCTATTGGTCTAACCTTTTTTGAATGAAAAGAATCTATTGAAATAGATTGTGAGGACTCTATGCCTCTATCTAGAAGCAACTGGAAGTCATCAGAACTATATTTTTTAAAGTATTCTGCTATATCTTTTACTTCTTCTGGTAAGCGAATAGATATAATACCAAAAGAAGACTCTAATTTTTTAGAAGCATTTTTTCCTGCTTGATCATTATCATAACAACTTAACAATACGGAAGTCTTGCTACGCAAATGGTTCACCAAATCATCACTAGGCATCTGATGCTCTGACTGTAGAGAAATTACATTGATAAATCCATGAGCATAAGCACTCATACAATCTTTTTCTCCTGCCGTAAGAAGGATATAATTTAGATCTCCTTCCGGTAACTGCGACAACCCAAAAACATCATCTTTAGTTTGATTTTTATACGAAAATGACTTTTTCTGACTTTTAAAAGATGATTCGCTAGAAAAAGAAGCTGCTATTTCTGGAATATAGACTTTAACTCTACCAGATATATGATAAGCGGATACAATCTGATGCTTTTCAAGATACTTAAAAGATAAAGAACGACCTGAATTGGTTACATAAGATAAATAGCCTACCTGTTTAACATCAAACTTTTCTAAAATAGACTGGTCAATATCGTACTGTAACCAGTACTTCAGGTATAACTTAGAAATAGAAGATTCTGCACAGGGTATATACTCAATAGAAAGTGTTTGGGAAGGTAAAGAAGTTTCAGGTTCTTTAACTATATGTGAGTTAAAAGCAATAGGCTTTGGAATCACCCTTGTGCTCTTCCTATCACATAACCCCAAACACATTTCTTGGTCAATTAATTCTAAAAGTTCCTTAAATTGTGTTCTACAGTCTAGTCCATAATAATCCGCTCACATTTTGAAAGCATCTCCTTGGTGACCTGTATTAAACGATTTAAACTTCCAAGTTCCTCTTTCCTGATAAATAGACATACTTGGTCTATTATCACTTTCTGAAAATATTGATTTGTAATTTTTTTTTCTTACTTTTGAATTAAATGTAGGAACCAAGTAGCGGATGAGATATTCCTCTCCCCCTACCTTTTCCAGGATTTTTTCTTTTGTGATCATAAGTTAAGTTTTTAATCCTTTGGAAGTCTGGTCATTACATTTATCCGGTATCCCAACCAAATAAATTAAAACAGCCTTCTTCGGGAGGCTTTTTTTATTTCTTATTCTTAGAACTCAAAAAATTCTTTAAAAATTCCATCTCTTTTTTATTTAGAAAAACACTTCTATTTACCCAATAAACCCTAGATATTTTAGTCTTTGCTATTATATTTAGAGAACAAAGCTCTCCTAAAGCCTGAATAGCTGAAGTATCTGATTTTTTGTTAGCAAATTTCTTGAATTCATTAATATCAAACACAAACTTATCCTCTAAAAAATATTTCGTATCCAATATATAATACATCAACTCCAACGAGGATTTCGAAAGATTCAAGATTATTTTAGATACGTCAAAAGACTCCATATCTCCCATAAATGGATTGTCAGAGAATTCAGAACAACACTTTAACCCCATTTTCATAATAAATTATCTATCAAAATTCTGTTTTATAACGACAAGTTAAAAACATTATTACAATAATAAAAATAAAATTAGTTTTTTTGTTTCAAAAAAAGAAACTTTTTAATAAAAAATTATAAAATACGGTAAACGGTAAACGTAAGAACGTAACAATCACGTAAGAATAACGTAAGATAAAACATGAGATTTTTATTACTGTATATCAATGTAATATATTAAATTACGTAAGAACGTAAGAAAAAATTTACTAGATTATATAGAATACACCATATGACATATATAAACGCATATGTATATATCATTTTATGATATCTCATTATAATATATATTTATCTTACGTTCTTACGTAAAAATAGTCTTATTGCTGATAATCAATATAAAATTTTACGTAAGATGTAACTTTTAATCTTACGTTCATCTTACGTTCTTACGTCATTTTTTTACAGATTAATTAATTAATATTACTGATTATACGTAGTTTATAACTTTGATCCGTTTTTTGAACAAAAACGTGAAATAAATAATTATTGAAATTATATAATACTGATTATAAACGATCTACATGTATATGAGGTGTATATGGAGTAAATTTTACTTAAAATAACACTTTAATAACTACAAGACTAGTTATATAATACTGAGTATGAGTGAATTATATATACATTTCTGTATATTTTCATACATACTCACTTAGACACTTCAGTAAACATAAATAATACTGACTATGAGTAGCTTATATATGTACATATGTCTATTTTAAAAATGAAACACATATACACATATATAATAGACTGATATTCAGTTTAATAACTATAATACAAGTGTCCTCAGAAGTATCAATAGAAAATAGACAGACATGGATACATATAATGGATACTTCCCATCTCCTACTCGCAAGGAATTTCCATTCCCATTACAGTCGGCCCCCTTTCGTGTTGCTTACGCAATTCGTGCTCCTGCCCACTAGTCACCAATTCTTTTTGAAGCTTTTTAAGCATTTCTTGCCTTCCTAAACTATATACCAATTCTTCATTCCAGTCTTTAAACTGAGAGGGTATGGATGATTTACAGTTTACCAGACACGCATCAGCTAACTCACGAACCTCCTTATCCATATGACTACCAGCTTTATCATTATCAAAAGCGAGTGTCACAGACCACCCATTCTCCTTAGCATTAGAAAAAACGTTTGCAAGTTCCCTTTTAACGTCTTCAGACAGACTGCCACAAGTAGAAACATACATAGTACCATCTAAAGGTCTATCCAATTGCTTATAGCTTAAAGCATCTATAGGGCTTTCTGAGACCACAATATGCTTTACAGGTACATTATAGTCAACTAATACAGATAAACCACGAGGAAGCCCTTTTTGAAAGTATTTAGTGCTATTAAAACATCCACCATCTGACATAGTACCTTTAGCATAAAATTGATAGCTAATGGTGCTGCATATAGTACCTTTTCCGTTACTATCTATATCCCTGTATAAAGCAAATACAGCTTGGTTACCTACTTTAACACCTGCATAACAATCGTAAACATCCTGATCAATCCCTCTACAAGCCAAATAATTCCCTTTTTTATGCTCAACAATCCTATCAAACGCCTCTTGAGCGATATATCGTTGGGATAACGCATCTTCCATCTCTACAGACAATGATTTTTGATCTTTAATAACCCGATCATCTAAATGCCTGCTAGACAATCCACAAATACTCTGATAACTAAATCCACGTTTTTGCATAAAATCTACAATGGTTCCTTTCTCTTGTTCATCTACTAAAGATTTATACATCCAATGACCATTCTGATTAGGTCCATTTTTAATCAAAATTTTATCATTTTCTTTTTCCATAACGGCCCAAGTATTAGAGCTTTTTTCTTTATCTAGAACATAACCCATAGAAGCAGCATGTTGAATCAGGTTAACTTCATGCTTGACTCTTTCTAAATCATTATTAATGCGGTGCTCAATAAGCGTTTTATGCGTATTTCTAGAATAGATAACTTCCTGTTTAAAACCTCTATTTTCTTCTTCTAAGGATCGGAGTTTATCTTGTATTTTTTCTAATTCTTCTTTGGCTTGTTCACGATGAAATGGATTCAAGGTATTTATATGCTTAATTTCTGCTACTATCTCTCTCTCAATTTTATTTATACTTTTATAGTATTCTTTTGAAGTAGTGTGTTTTCTACCAGTTAACGATACTTCTATGCCACGTTCCAATCCAAATGGTGACATAGCTTCTGCATATCTATTTTGATAACCTTGTAACTTTATGATACCATCCTTATAGTATTTAGCACTTAATCTTCCATCTGGCGTAATTGGAACCACTACACAATGAATGTGAGGTGTTCGTTCATCTCTATGGATAGAAAATCGAACAATGTTTTTTTCTCCTCCGAATTCTTTGCAAGCAAAATCCCAATTAGCCTTTTTCCAACTTTCAAATAACTTTTCATTGGATTCTATTTCTTTCATTCGATCATGACTACCGGTCATAACTAAACCTAAAGCTTTAACTGCATCTGAACGAATAGCTTTAGATAGTTTATAACCTTCTGATATCCTTTTCTCAACTAATTCAGATAAGGATTTACCACCTGTATCTACCAATTCTTCATTTAAGTATGTTCTAGATGGATCTATATGTAAACCTAGTTCTTCAGTTAAATGCTTCTCTTCTTTATCCTCGAAGTTTCCTGTTTTTTTAGCCTCTCTGCACGACCTATCTATATGCTTACCAATACCTACTAATCCACTTTTATATCCTTTAATGTTAAATGTTGCAAATGCCATAATACTGATACGTTAACCTAAAATATAAACCAGATGTTTTTTCCCATTAGCTCGCTCTTATCAGATAGTAAAAACATAGGCATAACTAGCCGAAAACGAATATTCCTTACGAAATAAAGTGTAATGAGCTACTACGCCTTACTCCATAAGACCAAGTCCATTATGGCCGTTATACTTTCAAAGTAGCAAGCTAATGGGAAAGAAGTTTTTATAAAAAGAAACGTTCTTTGAAAAATTATACTATATTTAAACCTTTGTAATTTTACTAAATTAATATATATGAATATGGAAAATAACGTTAAAACAATGGTAGAAAAACTTATTAAAGAAGGAGTTGATATGGATATAATCCTTAAGTCATCTGGACTGTCTATAAAAGAAATAGAGAATATAAGCCCTATAGCTTATGGCAAATATTTAGGGGCTAAAAAAAAGCTATTAGAAATAGCTAATAGAATGTTGGTACTTGGATATAAAAAGGAAAAAATAGTAGAGGTAACTGGAGTATTTTACTCAAAAATAGAAGAATTAGAAAGTAATTTAAAAGGTAAAAATAAAAGTAAAAAGTTGTGATTTTTTTAAAAAATTATTATATTATATAATATATAAAAATTATATAAATATGGAAGACAAAATAAAAATCATAGTATCAAATCTGGTTAGAGCAGGGATTAACATGAATGCTTTTCTTAAAGTATCTGGTATTTCTATAAAAGAAAAAATAGAAGAAGTTACTAGGGTATATTTTGCGCCAACGAAAAAGTCAAAATATACAAGAAAAGCACTAAAATATTAGTGATATACCATTTATGTTGACCTTTTATTTTTTTCTAGTCTTATTTCTATTTCAGTTACTATACTGGATGAAAATAAGTAGAATTTGTATTAATGACCGATACTTAAAATGGGCAGTTGATTTAGTATTCTATTCAGGGTTTGGGTGCTATACTCGACTGATTTTAGTAGGGTCTATTTGTTTTTTAGCGTGGGATAGATTAAAGTTATTTTTATCAAAATCTTTCAGTAAAAATAATGGTTTTACGTATACAGTATTACTCTTTTTATGGTTAATATTTACCTGTTGTTTTATATCTTTTGAAAGGATATGTATTTATTTATCCAGGTATGATTTTATAAAATCACGCGAATGGTTAATACCTTATCTATTTATACTGTTTTTTACTGCTTTTGCACTTCCATTTTGGTTTTATAGAGGCATAAAACCTTCTATAAAAAAAGATAAAAATTTAATTATTAGTCCTTTATTTTACGATAAAAATTCGCATTTTAGTATTGCTTTACCTACTAAAAATGGTCTATTACCCATCAATAATCCTCAAAGAGGAATTTATATACTAGGCGGTCCTGGAAGTGGTAAAACTAGATATATTTTAGAGCCAATATTATATGAAATGATACGAAAAGGCTATTGTGGTCTTGTATATGATTATGATTTTGAAGGTACTCCAGTAGATCCAAAAAAGAGTTATTGCTTGTCTAAATTTATATATAATTGTTATTTAAAATTACCAGAAAGGTCCAAGAAGAATATTTCTTTTAAGACGATTAATTTTATGGATTTGAATAAAAGTAGTCGCATTAATCCTATTGATCCTATATACATATCGGATAGGGCCTATTTAGAAGAATATGTAACCGTATTATTAAAAAATCTTAACCCTGGCGGGAAAGATGATTTTTGGTATTTAAGTACTAAATCTCTTCTAAAAGGCATTATCGCTTACTTATCCAATCAAGCAAAAAGTTGTTGTACGCTACCACACGTGTTAACATTATCTACTAAGCCTTTTGGTAAAATATTAAGTTTAATAGAACAAGATTCAGAAGCCTATTCCTATGCAAGTTCGATATTTGATGCTTATAAAGGTGGAGATAAATCATCAGGCCAGCTAATAGGTATCATAGCAAGCTTTAAAACAAGCTTACAACCACTAATTGACAAGAATTTATTTTGGGTCTTGAGTAAAAATGAAATAAAGTTAAATATCAATGATAATGTTGCTCCAACCATACTCTGTATAGGCAATTTTCCACCTGCCAAATCAGCTTTCAGTCCAGTGATATCTCTACTAATTACCATATGTTTTAAATCTATGTATGGACATAATAGAACGAAGAGTTTTGTGGCCATAGATGAGCTACCTACCTTATACATCCCAGGCCTTTCAGAAGTCCCAGCTACGGCAAGAAAATACGGTATTAGTACCATTTCTTATATACAATCGAATGCCCAACTAGAAGATACCTATGGCAGTATAGGTGCTAAAAAGATACAAAGTACCCTAAGCAATCAATTTATGGGAAACTGTGGTGTAGAGTCTTCTAGATATGCCAGTTCCATCTTTGGCAAGGAAGAACATACGATCAAGTCTACAAGTTCCTCAGAAACCTGTCACAGTAATACTCAAGGTCATCATACTACACATGGTGAAAATATCACTATACATGAACAAGAGTTGATCAAACCTAATGAGTTTGCAAGTTTTGATGTGGGATTTTTTGCGGGGAAAGTAGTAGAAAGTGATAGTGTATTTTTTCAAGAACAATTTAAAAATGTATCGTCCTATGACAAAAACTTTAAAAATGAGTTGTTAAAAGACTTACCAGATGTTACAAAAGTTAGTAATGAAGATATTGCAGCCAATCAAAGGAAAATAGAAAAAGAGATAGATCTACTTTTGGAGTATATGTAGATATTTTATTTTTAATTAAAAATTTTTGTATGTTTTAAAATAATTTCATATATTTTTGCTATATTTGTTAAATATAGCAAAAATATATGAAATTATTATTATATTATTTATATTTTTTAGCTTGTAGCTGTTTAGCTACTACTTGTGAAAAAACGGAAGTCAAGCCAAAGGTTGAATATAATCAGCTGAATCAAAAGAAAGACTCCTCTAAAAATAGTCAGATGGGTTCAAAGAAGTGTTTAGATGTCAATGGAATAGGTTCAGGAGGTCTTCCATCTTTATATAAGGCAGTAGGTTTCAATGATTTAAAAGAAGCTAGGATTCTATTGGAATCAGGCGCTGATCCGAATGTTATCTATAAAGATGACTGCCCTCTTGAGGCAGCTGTTAGTAAGAGAAACAAGGAAATGGTCTCTTTATTACTCTCTTATGGGGCTAAAATTGTTTTTCAAGAAGATGGAACATCAAAAGTTTTAGATGCTGTGTGCTCTAAAAAAGATGCTGTATCTAAGGAGATATATGCTCTTTTAGTTTCTTACCTACCTCCTGAAGAGGCTGCTAGGTTAGACTTAGAATGGCAAAAAGATATTAATGAAGTTAAGAATAGAAGTACACTTTTATTACAGGCTGTTAGGAAAAATGATTTAGATAAAGCAAGAAAACTTTTAAAGTTGGGCGCAGATCCGAATATAACTAATGTAAGTAGTAACCCTCTTGAGGTAGCTATACGTAATAAGAATAAAGAGATGGTCTCTTTATTACTTTCTCATGGAGCAGAGGTAATATTTAGAAAAGATGGGAAGTCAGATATTTTAATCTCTTTAGAGTTAGATAACGATCAAGAAACTCTTGACATAATCCTTTGCCATTTTGCTAGGAAAGGTAAGAAAGATTCAGTTGGTTTATCTCCTATTCACTGGGCATGTAGAGATGGTTATCTAAATGTAGTAAAACATATTTTAGATAAATCACCTTCTCTGGTTCACAATACAGACAATCCTTATAAATTCACGCCACTTCATTGGGCTTCTAGAAGAGGGTTTAAAGAGATCATTGAACTGCTTGTTTCTAAAGGTGCTAGCAAAAGAGCTACAAGCAAAAGCGGATTTACCCCTTTGATGTTGGCTATATCTAATAAGCATGAAGAGTTGAAAAGTATCCTTTCACCAGATGGGTTTTCAAGACATTCAAAATTGGTAGACAAAGATTGGAAGTGTAGTATTTGTATAGAAAGTGTACAGGACTCCAGGGATAAAATCTTTCCTGTCATCCCACTAGATTGTGGTCATAAATTCCATTTTAGATGCATTACACAGAATGTATTAAGCCAACACCAAAATCATCAAACCATTAATTGTCCTAATTGCCGTGGAAATCTGTCAGCAGATATAGTCCAAAAAATAGTTTCTAGTGCTACTGCTCCAACCATGAGTGCATTTAGTACGTTAAATGCAGTCAGGCAAAAAAATACGCCAATGTTAAAGTCTCTATTAGAAAAAGGGGGCAATCCTAATGAATCATCTATTTCCAATGCAGCCTTAGAAGAAGCTGTTCGTCAATCTAATTATGAGATGGTAACCTTGTTATTGGACTATGGAGCTGATCCTACATACCAAGACCCTGGAACAAATAATACGCCTCTGCATTATGCAGCAGATAATATGCTTTTTGAAAGAACTAGTCAGGATGTATCTGATAAAATATTCATAGCCCTTATTAAGCATGGTGCTAAGGTAAATATGCAACGATTAGGGTCTGATAGCCGTGAAACACCTAGAGATTGTGTGTGTACGTATGATAATCCTCTGCTTGTTTTAACGGAAGCTGGCGGTATTCGTTCAGGCTATTTCGATGATATTCAACCTGCATTTGGCTTGTCAGGAAGTAAAGTTAAGCAGAAGATTTTGTTTAGTAAGGAACTAGAGTCGCGAGGCTATCACGCAAAATTATAGTCATGTTTAATCAAAGTGTAATAACAGTTCTGTTTATTTTTTTAGGTCTGACTTTTAGTGTATTTGGTAAGCCTAATAGGGTTTATGTCTTGCAAAGACCTATTCATACACATGGTTGTCATGGGATAGAAGTCAGTTATGGGGTTTCGCATAAAATGCATGGGATTTCTGTAGGCTATGCATATCACATTAATGAAATATGGCATATGAAATTATCTGGTGGTTTTTCTAACAAAAACCTATTGACGGTATACAATACTTACCACTATAACTTGTTCAATCATTACGAATCTACCTTTCTGAATTTTTTACTAGGATGTCAAGGGAGCTATAAGTTCCATCATGCTTGTTGGGAGTATTGTTCTAAACGTTTTAATATAGGCGCCCAATTAGGTTTAGAGTTGGAAAAATATATCACGGATTATTTGCTGTTGATATTACTAGCAGAGACGCCTATTTCCTTTTTGGATAAAGATGATGTTTTTAATTATCGATTTTCGGCAGGATTACGTATTACTTTTTAAAAAATATCTATTGATCTAGTCGAAGCAATAATGTAGCAAGTAGTTTTACTATGTATTATTAACCCAATATAACAAATATATGGTTAATTAATGAAAATGAGAACTAAAATGAAAAAAATAGTATGCCCATTATTTATTGCTGCTTCTTTATTTTTTTGGTCTTGTACAATGACCTTTAGACAGCAATTTGCCGACGATATCATTTGGATACCAAAGCATGAATATGCACTTGTTACAGAAAAAGATGTGGCGCCTGTTTTAGCAGAAAAAGTTCCTGTAATCTTGAGTATTAAGTTTGACGATACATGGAATAACGATAGATCCAATAAACCTAAATCTCCACATAGATATGAAAAATGGAATGTTGATCCATCGGTTATCCAATTTCGTATTAAGGGTATTAGGGTTGAAGGTGGCGAAGGAAAGCTGTTTAAGCGCGTTGAAATAGATGGAAACGCTTCTATAGGTGAGCCGTTTAAAGTGGGTAGCATAGTCCAACATGGTGATACGCCTCTATACTATGTTCCTAATGAAAAAGACACTTGTCATACACATAAGGTCAGTATTAATGCTATTATATTGACCTGTGATTTTAACAGAGAGGGAGGGGATCCTATAACATGCTCGTTAAGGCTAGATGAACCTCCATACGCTTTAAAGGCTGGTACAAATGTCAAAGTTGCTTATATAGAAGACAAAAGTGGTACACCTATTCATATTAATATCACTTCAGATAACGTATTGGCATCTTCGCAAAAATATAGATTGGTTAAGTAGTGTGTGACAGATGGTCATGGTACTATGTATGTAGATACAGGAGCATGCAAAAAACAAATATGTGGCAATGAACCGCTTAAATTTGGTAATAATACCCTTTTTTACGCCCCAAAACCTGGTAGTGATGGAAATCATACCATTCATTTAACAGTAGGCAATACTAAAGGTGATACCACACAAGACTATGCTTTTTCTGTTAAAGTTCAAGACCATAGAATTGAAAACTTTAAAGCTGAACTTTCTCTGACTTCAGAAGAGGCTCCTCTCTTGCCGTTTAAAGATAGAGTATGTAAACTCAAGATTAATCCATTAACTGATTCAGGTAAGGTGCTTTCTTACCATGTTAAGGCCATTAAGCTGAATGGAGGTAAGTTTATCCTAGGAAAGGATGAAATGATAGCAAATACGCCTTTAACAGTAGGCGTCAATACTTTAATGTTTAATCCATGTGGTTTTGTTGGGGATTTAGAGCCTAGCATCACAGTAATCAATGAAAAGGGAGATGAACGTGAAGTGACCTTTAAGCAGCCATTTGTTGTCAAGGATCCTGACTTTAAAGTAGTTGCTAGTCTAGAAGGTAGTATTGAAAATGGTATGGATAACAGACATATCAACTTAAAGGTTATTGCTCCTTTTAATACTACAAGTGATAAGTTTATTTTGTCAAATTATCGTCTATCAGGCGGTATAGTAGGTGATTTACTAAAAATAACAGGCCAGACCATTGATCTTGGTGGTATGCTTTCAGTGGGAGATAGTGCGTTTAGATTTAGGTTAGGTGAACTAGATACGTTTATGGATAAGATTGATGGTGCACCAAGAATTTACTTCGATATTATCTATCCAGATGGAACTCATCATGAGACAGAGCCTGTAGATTTATCTATTTTCTTATTTGAAGCATTGGCCTCTAAGATAGAGTCATTATCTGAAGATAGTAAATCGCTTTATAAACCTATTGTTCAGGACTATAGTTTAAATCCAGAATCAGCCTTTCAAAATTTACAAGCTATAGAACCAGATTGGTATAATAGACAATCTAACCTACATAATGTACTGGTCTATATGCAGCATGATACAGCTATTTCCCCTCAAGCGACGGATGTACTTGCTAATCTGCAGACACTTAAAAGAGATACCAAAGATAGAGTAAAGACTAGGGTATTGACCACAAGGTTATTAAATGACTGGAATAAAGAAATGAATCATATTAACGCTAATCAAGAACCAGATGGTCGTAAAATACACACAAATATATTAGAGAGAGAGGTGAATGCTTTTTCTGATATCTTTCGGTCATGTGCAGGTATATCAAACATGGAAGATGTAGTACAATCTTTAGACGATGTGCTTGAAAAAATCGAGGAATTGAAAAGAGAAACAGAAAGATTAGACAATAAAAAAGCTGAAAAAGAGGCAGAATACGAGGACTTTAAAGATCGTACTACTAGGTCTATAGAAAACGAGCAGAAAGAAAGAAAATCTGACGTTGAACGTCTAGAAGAAGATATAAAAGAACTAGAAAGATCTAGGGATGAACTAAAACGCAGTATAAGAGAACATAATGGTAGTATTTCAAGGTTAGATAGGTTGATGGATGAGTTAAGCAGAGTTAACAGTGAGCTACGTTCTAAGTGTAGTAGCTTGCAGTCACAGTTACAAGAAAAATCTTCAACACTTGATGATATGGTCAGAAGGATAGTTCCCCTAGAATCCTTTAACGCTGAAAGGAAATGGTACAAGAGTACATCTATTCCTGGAGATAAACACCCATATACTATCGCTCAGTCTATGATTAAAAAGGGTTCTTACTCTGTAGAAGAGATAGTTAGGTCTTCTGCTGTACGTAAGGAAATGGTAGAAGATATGATGAAAAATTATTGTGACCAGAAGTGGAGCTGGGGCAAAGAATGGAAAAAGTACAGTGACAAAAAATAGCGAATTAATAAAAATTTGTCTTAATAAATTAGTCCACTATAAAAAAGTATTGCTATCCCATTAGCTTGTTTTTCAGTTAAAAACATACTTACGCAGTAAGGGTATGGTTATAATCTAGATAAAAGTAAATATTCAGATACATCTTAAGGTTAACATCATAATATTAAAATAACATTAAAATAGTATTAAAATGATCACATTTGATATAACAGGTGCCCCTGAAGGCTGGATTGCAAGCGGCTACCAATTGTTAACCTTGGTAGCCAAGCTACTAGGTGTAGTGGGCGCCTTTAGATTGGCCTATTTGTATAACACTGGCAGGGACAGAGGCATGATCTTTCATGAGTTACTACACTGGGTAGCTGCCATTGTATTTTTTTCGTCCGTTGGTCCTTTGTATGATATGGTTGCCAATTTTTTTAGAATCGGATAAAGGAGAGATTCCCCATGCAAAAATTAGTCAATAGCCCCTATTTAAAAGAGAAAGGCTTTTTAGGTCCTTTCTCGTTACCAGAAGCCTTAGTGGCGCTAGGCATTTGCTGCCTGACCTATATTTTATCTTGTTACTGTGAAGACTGGTTACACTACAACCGCATGTGGACCATCTCTTTAACAAGTCTAATGATTATTGTTTCTTTTTTGGTAAAAATATTCCTAAAAAATAATAATCCTACCTGGTTATCAAGTCTTTTTGCTTATCATTTTTTGCATGTACCGATAGATAATTTTAGGATAAAATTTAAGATCAATGCTTTTCTCGAAAAAAGATAAGAAAGAAGACTTACATAGAGTTCTTCCATTTGTGGATTTTCATGACGATATGGCTATATCTGCAGATGGGACTATATCTGTTCCCTTTAAAGCATTTTTAGCCTTTCAGGAACAGTACACAGAGCAGCACTATATAGACTGGACGCATATGCTATCTAGTAGTATGAAAGAGCTGCCCTCTGGTAGCCTCTTACAACAGATAGACATATACCACCCAGATCAATGGCATAATCCATCTGTAGATAGTAACGAGCTTGATTTTTTTAAACAAAAACAATTCAGTTATACAGAAAGTCGTCCTATACTGCACTATGAATCCTATATTATACTTTCCTTTCCTGGATTCTATAAGGATTATACGCCACTATCTACTTTTTATTCTAGAGATGAGACCAAAAATTTTAGTAAAAATCCATTCACTAACTTAGAAAAGCGACTCACAATAGCTAAAAAAGATGCCGCCCAATTTCGTCAAAGTGTATCTACCAATCTTCCCTTAACTCCTCTTACGTCTGATGAATTTTCCAGACTGGTACATAGATGTTTATCCTTAAACTTTAAAGATCCTGAAGGCACATTATATGGTGGTTTGGTTAAAAATAAAGAATATGTAGAGGTGGCTAACAGAAAAGCGCAAGTGATTTCTTTAATGGAAAGTTCTGCTGAGCCTAGTTATACAGTGCTGGATAAGTTTGGTAACAATGGTGGCGTATGTGCCCCTTTAACAGAAGGCCTTGGGCGTAGTTTAGACTTTCCGCATATCATTTCCAGAGTCATTCGTATGATTGACTCTGAAGCATTCTTAAAAAACCACTTCAATGCATTTGCCTGGAGTGAGGCTACTAAACTAGATGAACGTAAGCTTCAAAACATCAGACATATACGCAGCGAGATGGCTGAATTCGAACAAACCCTTCTCCAGCGTAACGAACCCATTGTTTATTTATCTTTTTTAGTTATACCTTTTTGTATAACTGATTTGGAGACTCTTAATAACTATAGTGCTCAAGTACTAGCTGCTTTCGCCGGGATAGGCATGAGGGGTTATTTAGAAACCATAGATACCGCTAATTTATTTTGTGCTGCTTTACCAGGTAATGGCAATCAGGTGTATAGGCGTATACCGATTCCTTTATTAACAGCTATCGCTCATATGAATAGTACCACACCATTCACAGGCTATAAAGAAGGTGTGTTACTGGCCAATAGATACAGAGAACCCATCTATTTCAATCCATTTAACACCGATTTAGACAATCAAAATGCATTTATTTTCGGACCTTCTGGATCTGGAAAATCTTTTTTTAACGGCAAAATGATTAAAAATCGATTTGAAGCAGGCCATATAGTGATTGTCATTGACAGTGGCGGGACCTATCGCCATTTATTTGAAGCTTTAGGAGGGAAATATATTGAACTCAGTGCAGAAAAATCTTTAGCCTTAAATCCTTTTTTATTTCCATCTGATGAATCTGGCAGGTTCCTGCCAGATAGCAGTAAAATCATCTTTTTGGTCGGGCTCATTGGCAAAATGTGGAAGGGAGATTTGAATAAAAATCCCATGAGTGAAGTAAAAAAATTTTTACTCTCTCAGTGGATTAGTGATTATTATAGAAATTTGTCAGAGGATGTCATCCCTACTTTAACGGGATTTTATGACTATTTACAAGCATTGGTAGCAGCTAATGGGAAAGCTATTCTTGATCTAAAAAAAGATCAGTTGTTCCTTTTTCAAGAATTTTTTATTGTTTTACATCCATTTTCCCATGGTATTTACAAAGATCATTTTAATGCATTATCACAAGACTATCTAGTAGACCATAGGTTAGTTTGTTTTGAGCTAGAAGCTATTAAAGGCAATAGCAAACTCTATCCATTGGTAGTGCAAATTCTTTTTGACTTTGCTTTTGAGATGGTTGCTAAACATCCAGATGCTACTAAATTCATAGACATTGAAGAAGGTTGGACGAATTTAGATGATGCTTCTAGGGAGCACATAGAAGCTTTTTACCGAAAAGGCAGAAAAACCAAAACTTCTATCCGAATCATCACGCAAGACATCGGGGAAATCAAATCATCTAAGATCGCCAGTGCCATTAAAAACAATGCCGCTACCTTTATCCTTTTATATAATGAAAAAGCCTCTAGCAGAGAAGAAATAGGTACTTTCTTAGGTATGAATGCGTTAGACATGCAAAAGTATGCCAGTCTGCGCAGACACAATGGCCCAGGCGGTTTTAGGGAAATCTTTATTAAAGAGATGGGACAGAGTCATGTGTGGCTACTAGAACCCTCTCTTTGGGAACATGCTATGTTTACCTCTCATCCATCAGAAAGAAACCAAATTGCTGCATTGGCTAAAAAACATGGAAACATAGAAGATGGCATTGCAGAATGGGTATACCATACTAAACAAAAATATTATGTCTAGTCATTTTCAAGGTATTCTATCTTCTTCAGTGCATCTAAACCTGGAAGCACAAAACCTAATGGTGGATACCACCATTGGCAAGATGATTGGCGTAGCCAAGTTATTACTATTGCCTTTCTTGTTGGTACGTTTAATGGTCTATTATTTTCAGTATCATTTAAGCACTGCTGAGTTATTAAAATCCTGTTATACCAGTCTGTTAACGCTAGCTATTACCTTTCTGCTTTTACAGTTCTACTTGGATATTTTTCATATGCTAGACAAATTAACCGCTTTGATTATGAAGAGGTTTGATTGGCATGATCTAGTTAAACCTGATAGTTTCGAAAGTATTAAAGATCCTGAAATAAGTATCTGGCAGCTGATTAAAAATTGTTTTTCGAATTTAACTACTAAAGCTTTAAAATCGATATCTCGCATAATGGGTTTAACCACTACTATATTTCGTCATCAAGCAATCCTATTTACCTTACAAGTAGGTCCTTTGGCCATTGCTGCTAGCCTCTTACCAGGCAATTTCAGCAGTATAGTTAATTATTGGCTCAATATGCTAATTTCCTTTTTAATGTGGGGGTAACCATTGATTTATTAGACTATTCATTGATTTCTTTAGAGTTCAATAACGTAGATGGTATAGGTGCTGCTATCGCTACTTGCTTAATGTATGCTATGGTAGGTCCGCTCACCTCTCTATATATAGGTAACACGGTAGGAAATAGCCTTTTTGCGATAGGAGAAGCAAAGACGAGTCAGTTTATGGCTTATGGGGCTAGTCATCTGCCAAAATTTGGAAAAAAAGATAAATAATAATCCTTACTGCGTAAGGACTTGGTTAGGCAAGCAAATGGGAGAAAATGGTCATAACCCTATTATAAAAAACTTAATAAAATATGTTAGATAGTAAAGATCAGTCATCAACCGTTCAATCGATTCATAAGCTAAACAGCTATCATTACGGGAATATTATTAACCTATTACGCTTTTTAGTAGTTTTTCTTTTGGTATCATTAGGTGGGTTATCTGCTTTTTTAGGCTATTTGGTCTTTAAACAAAACAGAAGTGATTTGGTCTATTTTGCTACCCTTGAAGGGACCCATGTGGGTATAAGAAAAGAGAATCCCAATCATAACACTAGAGAATCTTTTGAAGTAGAAAATTTTGCTATGCGTTTTATCCAAGATGGCTTTGCCCATAGCGAAAACAATTATCAAGAAAACATTGAACGAGCCTTGACCGTCATGAATAACACATCCAGAGTCACCCTAAAAAAACTCTTTTCTGATGATAGTTTGTTTCAAGTATATAAGGAATCTAATGGGGTAACTACGGTTTATGTTAAAAGCATACATACTGATACACAAAACTATCCCTATAGATCACAGATTTATTTTCAAACGGATTTAAAATTTTTAACCGGTCAAGGAAAAGTAAAAACCCATAGCTACCATCAAGGCATTGCATTAGAAATGCAACCAACAGCTAGATGTAGTAAAAATCCATATGGGTTAATGATCACTGATTTAACCTTTTTAAACCATGAAGAAAAGTAGCCTTTTACTATTTTAATTTTTTATTTTCCTGCTTTTGCATTGGATATCAAAGTTTCAGATAAATACCCAACTTTGTTGGAACTCAGTGGTACGATTGAAAAGATTTCTTTTGGCAATGGTGATAAAGAGTATGTATCCAAAGAAGAAGGCAGATTTTTAGAAATAAAGGCTAAACATCCTGGGACCAGCAAGACCACTATTACAGTATTTTATCTATCCAACGAAGGCAAAAAAAATGAAAAGGTTGATGTATTTTATGGAACCGTTAGTTATGATGCAGGCATACAGCCAATGTATGATCTTACACAGCATAAAATTAAATACACAGAAGAAGCAGAGAAATGGGACACTGATGAACCTTTAACTGAATCCTTAACAGAAGCTATAGAATACGTATCGCAGGGACAACCGAATATTAAACGTTTTCATCAAACTAAGCAGAAAGTAAGTTGTTTTTTTGAGTAATGCCGTTAGCACAGGAGAAGAGATTGTTTTAAAGTTTGTATTGAGAAATAGCTCTCCTTATAATTATAAGGTAGGAAGCCTATATTTTGTAGGCAATAACAAAGAAAAAACCGCTATTCCTATTAAATTAAAACCTAAACGAATGGTAGTAGCACCTGGAGAGGTCCTACCTATGATTTTCGTTATCAAACACAAGGTAGAAAAATCAGGTATAATCGTTCGTTTTGAAGAGAAAAAAGGTCGTAGAGATTTAAGTTTGAACCTACCTAACAGATTGTTGCTGAGTATACCCTGTTTGGTTAAAGAATCTAAAGAAGTTTAATTTCCATGGATAAAAAGAAATTAGGTTTTGGATTAGCTGGGTTATTGGTTATTGCTTGGATTATATTACGGGATGTAAGAAAAACAAAGAGTTGGCATGAGTTTTTTGTAGCCCCTCCACCTAAAACTTGTAAACTACTTGAAAAATCAGAACCATTATCGATTACTAAAGAAACGAATCAGAGAATTAAAGGTGTTGGTCGCTTTCAATCAGCACAGGTAGGTTGCTCTTTGTTTGAGGATATGGCTAAAAATATAAATAAAGAAGTATCAACAGGTGAACCAGAACCGGTTAAAGAACCTGAAAAAGTTAGTGTTAAACCTAAAAAAGTAGTGCAAAAACTTAAGAAAATAGTCCATCCTCAAAAACAGGAAAAAAACTACTTTCCAGTAGCCTTTGAAAGAAAAGGCAGAAAAAGGAATATTAAGGTAAAAAACAGCTTTGCTGCAGGTTATGTTTATGGGACACAAGAACTCAAACATGGGAGAAGTATTAAAATACGTGTCAAAGAAGCTTTTTCGTACAAAGGTCAAGAAATACCTAAAGGTGCGTTTTTATACGGCATCGTTGCTTTTGGAAAAGAAAGAATTCTTTCTAAATTAGAAACAGCTGAATTTGGTAAAAATGTGATTCCAGTGGCTATAGGTTTGTATGATTCAGATTATATGATTGGCCTATTAGTAGAAAATTTACATCCTTTCATTGATCAAGCGCAAAACAAATTGCTTAGTAAAGCAGCTAGTAGTGGCAGTAATTCTTGGATAAGAGAGATCAGTGGAGTAGTAGTAGATGGTATTAAATCAGTTAAAAATGAACAAAAAATCACAATAGAAAATAGAAGAAAAGTATTCCTTCAACCAATAGAAAAATGAATAAGTTTAAAAAATATGGTGTAGTCTGTTTATGCCTGCTCATTCCTGTAACCTCTTCAGCAAGTATAGGATCTTCTATTAAATCAGGATTAAACAAAATATTACCTAACGGATTAAAGAAGTGGATACCTGGTCTATCTCCAGAAGAAAAAACAGCTCAGCTAATGGAAGAACAAGTAGGTACCTCTAACAATGTGTTAGCGCAAATGAAGGATGCGGCTGATAGTATGAGAAAACTAAAAAAGAGTGTAGAAGAGGCTAATTCCATTAAAAATCAAGGTAGATCATTATTCAAAGATCTATCTGATGCTAAATATGGTAAAGTAGTGCTAGGTATATCAGAAAAAATCAGTGGCATTAGTTTGAACCCAAGTGACTATATTCCTAGTTTAGATTGTACTAGAAAACTTAAAAGAGACTGTTCTTTTTCTTGTTACAGAGAAAAATCCCTATTAGGTAGAGTAGATTCTTTTACGGGTAGAAGTAGTAATTTCCTAAGCACAAAACCACCAAAAAGCTTAAATTCCATTTGCTCAGATATTCAAAGAGAGTTGCGCCGATCAGATCAGATAAAAATAGCTTCTAAAGAGGCCAATAATAGATTGATTCCAATTTACAAAGAACAGATCAAAAATCTCGAGATTCAAAATAAAAAGATAGATAAAACGCTATTTAATCCTAATTTCTATAAAAATGACCCTGTAAAGTATTTTCAACTAGAAAGCATTAAAAATAAAAATATCTTAGATATGGGAGAACTTGTAGAACGAATCAATAGACTTCAAGTGGCATCAGAAGAAGTGTCTAAAAAGGATAAAGAAGCTATTGCAGATCTTTATGGTGAAAAGTTAAACAAAGATCTAACACAGCATATCGTTAAAAGTAAAATCAAAAGAAATAGTAAATTTTAAATGAAAATGAGGGAAAAATACAAACTAGAAGAAGTGAAGGAGTTTGCTTATAACCCTTTTTTAAACTACAGGTCAGAGGTAGAATTCGATGAGTTTTTCATAGATGAACTCTCAAATAAAGCTAAGAATATCATTAAGTATTTAGTCGGCCCTGAAGTATTACTATGAGCTAGACATTATATCATATTTTAATATGACAATCAGTATAAATAAAAAATTATTATACAAAGTTTATTCCATATGCATTTAAATATAACAACTTAACAATGAATAATCTTGGTTATCAACGTATTATATATTGTATATTAATAAAACTAGATAAAATATTTATTTAGTAGATGCAAATATTAGCGAATTAAATAATATTAAACATCTATAAATCAGTCACATAAATTTATAACCAATGGTTACTAAAATATTATATATCTGCCTAGATTTAGTCTCCTATTTTGCAAGGTTTTTATACCAAACAATTCAAAAAGTTGTTATTTCTTGATATAAATTTAACGGGTTTTTAATGCTTTTTATACTGATTAACAAATAAATAATACTTCAGGGCCGACTATTTAATGTGTAAACATTCATTTTCAGAAGAGAAATTCTTATTTTAAGCTAAATGAGTTTAATAGGTTTATGATATATATAAATATGGAATACCCCTGTGATGGGACAGCAGAATTATGCGCTAAGAAGGTGTTAGCCAAAACCAAAGATCCAGATCTATATTGGGTAAATAATGATTTCTTTAACACCGGATTGTTTCAACCGAAATATATAGCATTAACCGAATAGGATAGCTATAAGTAGGACTACATAAGCTCCTGAATGCGAGATCTGGATAAACCAGTAAGAGCAATAATATCTCCTAACGGGTAACGCTTTGCAAGCATAGCTCTAGCGATAGAAATGGCTTTCTCATTTTCTCCCTCTAACTTACCCTCTAACTTACCCTCTAACTTACCCTCTAACTTACCTTTTTCCTGTCCTATTTTGATACCACTCTCCTGCCCTATTCGGATACCCTCTTCCCTATATTTTTGTGCTATAGTTCTCATAAGATCTTCTTTATCTTCTTTAGGAAGATGTTCCCTAATGATATTTTCTAAATCTTGGTACTTATCTTCTGGTAATTTACTGTCAGTATACCATAAAAAATTCCTTATATAAATATAACCTTTTTCTTTATCTAGTATAATACAAGGCTTAAAGTTTTCTAAAAATTCCTCCCATAATTTAAGCATATCACGGGTGTGAACATATTTCATAAAATATTGCATCATTCCAAAGTGTGCCTTCTGTTTGATCTCATCATCTGGCATAGCATATAGGTCTACCAATTGATAATCACCACCCATAAGTGTTTTGGCAAGGATCGGTTCACTAAACAAATCCCATAGATTTCTTGGGACATTAAAAGGTGTATTACCATGATAGAGGATCAACGGAATTATTAGTGGAAGTTTTGATTTCTTTTTCGTCTTATGCCTTTCTAGCAAGAGAAACATATATTTCCATAACTTGAATGCTGTCCAATACTTAGGGCTGACCTCGGCCTCTATTAACGTGTAGATGAACGCTTTCTGACTATTTTTCATCTTGATAGAGAATACTAAATCACTAAATTTTTGCTTTAAATTATCTTCTACATACGATTCTTTCTCAATTTTAAGCGTGGACATATCCAATAATGATTTACAGGATTCTGGTAAATAATGATCTAAAAATTCCCGAGCAGCTATTGGATCTGAAAGTATTTTTTTTGCTAAGCTGTCATGTTGCAAATTTTTTGTCATAAAGATAACTTACTAAGAAGCATTAAATAGTTGGGAAGGAATAATTGCTTAAATGTATTTGTAAGTACATATATAATATATTAATTCTTTTAAGTTACAAAAAAGTGTTTGTTTTTAATTTCCATGAGAGATGTTTCTAATTTTCTGTTTTAGTAGGCACATGCTATGCAAGAATATTCTGATAAATAAATAATCATTAACATGGATTTACAAATTATTTCGACTAGTACCATTATATTACACATCATAGTATTTGCTTTTTAAGAAATATTTTTTGGAATTGAAAAAGCTATCATACATTCAATGCATAACTATGTCCTACCCTTAAAGACTTTGTCTAAACTTAAAGGATGGCCCTATAAATTAACATATCGATAAAAGCTTGCTCTGGAAATTTTTAATGTTTTACAGATATCATTAATGGCCATACCATGATCCTTATGCATGTTTTTAGCCATCAATACCTTAGGATCTGTGGAGGATAATCTTTTTCGACCGCCTTTCTTACCACGCGCTCTTGCTGCCTCTAAACCTGCCCGTGTTCTTTCTTGGGTAAGACGACGCTCAAATTGCGCCAAAGAAGAAAATATGTTAAAAATTAATTCTCCTGAAGCAGTTGTGGTATCAATAGCCCCGTCACACAAAGATCTAAATCCAATGCCTTTCTGGTATAAATCTTCGATAAGTTGAACCAAATGAGCCATGGACCGACCTAGCCGATCTAATCGCCAGACTAATAGGGTATCACCAGAATTTAAACTTTCTAAGCATTTTCTTAAACCTGGACGTTCCGATTTAGCCCCTGAGATTTTGTCTATAAAGATCATATTACTTGCACACCCTGCTTTTGCAAGCGCGTCAACTTGAAGGTGAACTTCCTGATCTTGGGTACTAACCCTTACATAACCGACTAGTTTTGCCATATTGTCCCAAATATACCAAATATAATGAGTTTACAGTATTTTGTTTTTTAAGACCGCAATATGATACATCTAATGACTATATTTTAAGAATCGATTTACGGTGTCTCTAGAAACGACCGTTTAACGAGACACCGTAAATCGATTCTTAAAATATAGTCATTAGATGTATCATATTGCGGTCTTAAAAAACAAAATACTGTAAACTCATTATATTTGGTATATTTGGGACAATATGGCAAAACTAGTCGGTTATGTAAGGGTTAGTACCCAAGATCAGGAAGTTCACCTTCAAGTTGACGCGCTTGCAAAAGCAGGGTGTGCAAGTAATATGATCTTTATAGACAAAATCTCAGGGGCTAAATCGGAACGTCCAGGTTTAAGAAAATGCTTAGAAAGTTTAAATTCTGGTGATACCCTATTAGTCTGGCGATTAGATCGGCTAGGTCGGTCCATGGCTCATTTGGTTCAACTTATCGAAGATTTATACCAGAAAGGCATTGGATTTAGATCTTTGTGTGACGGGGCTATTGATACCACAACTGCTTCAGGAGAATTAATTTTTAACATATTTTCTTCTTTGGCGCAATTTGAGCGTCGTCTTACCCAAGAAAGAACACGGGCAGGTTTAGAGGCAGCAAGAGCGCGTGGTAAGAAAGGCGGTCGAAAAAGATTATCCTCCACAGATCCTAAGGTATTGATGGCTAAAAACATGCATAAGGATCATGGTATGGCCATTAATGATATCTGTAAAACATTAAAAATTTCCAGAGCAAGCTTTTATCGATATGTTAATATGTCTGATAATAAATAAAATTGTTTGCTAAAGATTTAGTTTTAGGTTTTAAATTTTAATCTATACCACATCTAGTGAGGGTTAAGACCGATAAGAACATTACCATTGCCTTAACGTGCTTTATTTTCCCTTTTCTGAGGCCCCAATTACTTATGATGACACTATTTAAGGTCTTTTATAAAATTTAAGGAAAAAAGAAAGTGTCTATTATTGTATTGGTCAGGATTTAATCCTATACTTTTAGTGTATGAATCATACCTATACGAATTACATACTTTATGTATGGTTATATTGATGACACCTTGTAAACGCATACTGCTATGAAGAAAATACAATTTACTTTCAATGCATTCCTACTTAGTTCATTGGGAATAGCTTGTGGTGGATACGTATCGTATCAACCTATGTTAAAAAAAGATTACCTGCGTGATATGGATAAATATCCGATAAAATATGGAGAAAGTGGGGAGACAACCAACCGAGAAACAAGACAGTGTAACACTTTCAACTATAGATTTAAAAAAACTGGTCCAGATGAGAAAGATAGACTATATGGGGAAGCATATCCTATATACATCATGCAGCATCATACAGTTGCAGACTTCAATCGTACTGTTGATATATTTACACAAGGAAAATCTATAGTATCTGCTCATTATGTTATTGACACTGATGGGAGCATATATTGTTTTGTTGAAGATCCTTACAGAGCTTGTCACGCAGGAATTGGTAATTTGGCTGAAAGCTCTAAACTTAGCAGCTCTTTAGTATCTTGTTCCGAACTACAAAATGATATGAATAGCTGGTCTATTGGAATTGAAAATGTAAACAATGGTAATCAACCTTATACAGAGGAACAAATCAAGTCTAATGTAGCACTGTCTGAAATGCTTACTCAACAGAATAGGAACATTGATGCCAAACTAATGTTAGGGCATAGCGATTGGGCTCCAGGTAGAAAAATTGATCCAAATCCTTATTTCTTTTGGGACAAGTTGGCTAACGCACAGGATGAACCATCTTTGAGTGAACTTAACATTAATAAAAATTTTGGTGTATACCCAAGAAAAAAGGACTTAAGCATAAGTACAAACCCTGATATAGTAGTGCCTTATAAGGAAAAAGATAATAGATTATCACAAGATCAACAAGAATGTATACAAAAACTACGTGAATATGGATACGATATCAAAGCAGATGGCACTTATAATGATTCAGTCAGAAGAGGTATTTTAGCATTTAAAATACACCATTCTGGTGATGATATACTTCGCAATGATGATGCACGTGAGGATTGGGAAAAAATATACCATGGAAAGGAAGGATCTCGTTTATATCAGTTTGATGCGAACGATGGTAAGTATCTAGATGATCTATTAGATCAGTTTTCTAAATAGTTTCTTCAAAAAGATAACTTTAGAGTACATATGGGAGCATAAGCCTAGGATATCCTTTGGGTAGATGATTCAAATGGCTCACTTGAAATGTATCTCTACTTAAGAGTGAATTAAGACTAGGATCTTCTGAATAGCTAAGCAATAGCGGAAGAAAAACAGCCTCTCCAATTATGGATATTTTATCTCCTGTTATATTAGCTAGTCCCCAAACATTTTGGTAACTCATTACCATAGGTAATTTTTGACCAACCTGTTGGAAATTCCCTATATACAAAAAGATATGTCCTTTAATATACATTATGGTAAAGAATGGTTTTCCATGCTCAATTAAATAAGTAAGACGCTCTGTTGGTGTAGCAGCACTTAAGTCAACCACTGCTGTTGTCTTTATCTGGTCGTATGATTGACGGGGCAACCAAATACCAAAAGGAAGAAAAAGACATTTAAGCTCTGCAGAACAATCGTTATAGTATGATAGACCTCCCCAACCATAAGGCCTCCCTTTTAAACTATTTATTAATTGAGCAAAATTTCTTGGAGATGACTTAATGGGGATATATGCCGCTTGCGTTGAGTGAACTACTACATCAGATAATAAGGCATTTCCATCTTTGTCAGCTATAGGTACAGACAAGATCAGTTTTTCCATTATAGCACTACGTGCTGGAAACAATGTACCGATATAGGCTGTTGCTAAACATCTTCCTTTTTGATTGACTAAAGTTGTATCTGTTTGTATAATTGCAGCAAGATTTTCTTTCTCAGCAGATTTCCACGTTTCAATAAAGTTATCATTGGTATAGGCTATCCCATCACTTTCAACCCATACAATAAAGTCTGGTGTTATAACAAGTGACCAACGTTTATCTTTCGTTTGATTTATAACATAAATAGGGGTACCAATAAAAATAGAAGAGGCTTGTAGCTGGTCAAGCGGATAGCCATAGCCCGGAATAATGCTGCGTACATAAATATCTGTTGTAGGTAGGCTTCTTCCTGTTAAATTTTTGATTGTCATTGCCCTGTTTTCCTTGTGAAAGGATAATATTTTCAGCTCGTCTAAGGGAATTGTATCGGCTATATCTTGTATCTTTTTGTCTGGATAAGGTCTAAAGTTAAGGCCATACCATTTGGATTGCGATAGATTATCCTGATTAGAAAATATTGTAAGTTGCTCTTTTTCACTATCCCAGATGTCTGTTTGTAGAACCTGTTTAACGTAGTCTTGATCCCAAGGAGATGCAGTACCAAACAAGCGTTCATGTAAATTTTTCAAATAAGCTTGTTGTATCTGCTTGTCCAATAATGGTTTTTCATATCCCTCTTGATGTGGATTAATCCATTTGTCTGTCTCCTGTTGGCAAAACTCTATAGGGAAAAACTCCATTGAAATAAGATAAAAAAGGTGGGTTATGCTTGTATAGCATGTAAAGTACCATGCTAACTAAGGCTAATAGATAATGAATAAGCTATATACTTAGCTTAGTATTAATAAGATATAAATAATATATTAAGATATAAATAATATATTAAAATAATATAATAATTTGTATCTATCATTTCCCATATTCAACTAATAATGTATGCTAACCTTATATATTCTGCCAACTATAGTCATATCCTTTTTGTTATTCACATTAGTCGTAGGTATCTACTATAGCGGGAAAATAACTTCCTTACGCGAATATGCAATAGGTAATAAAAATTTTGCTACTGCTACTTTAGTGGCTACATTACTGGCCACACTTTATGGGGGAGGTGCCTTAATGCGTACCGTACAACAGATTTATAATCAGGGTATATATTATATTATTATATTGCTGGCAGACAGTATCTCTATTTGGATATGGACGCTACTTATACCACATATGGGACCATTTATGTACCACCTTTCCACAGCAGAAAGTATAGGTAGCGTATATGGTACATGGCCTAGAATCATTTCTGCACTATTTGGTGTAGTACGCTCCCTTATAACTATTGTTACACAAATTAATGTAGTCACTTCAGCTGTTACGATCTGTATACCTAAGATAGATTCCCATGCTATTACAGTGGCCATTAGTCTAATTTTTGTTACCTATTCCAGTTTGGGTGGCATTCGTTCTGTCACCTTTACTGACGTTATGCAATTTATCACCTTTACAATTGTTATTCCCTTTTTTACTTGGTATATGTATATACATACCAACCAGTCGGTAACAGAGATAATTGACTGCTTAAAGTGTTCGACGAAATTTCAAATGGATAGTTTATTTCAGCTCAATCGTAAATCTATTGGAGCATTTATGCTAGTATTAGCGATTATAATGCCTAGTGGAAGACCTAGTATGATGCAACGAATGTATATGTCTTCTGGAGTTACACAAGCTAAAAAAGTTTTTTATTACACTAGCATTTTTAATCTACTTATAGTAGGTTTTATTATTTTTATCGGTTTATTTACCATTATATCCATAAATCATTTAAGTATAGAAGAAATTTGGCCCTATATTGTCGGTCAATGCCCACCTATTCTGCAAGCATCTATTCTAATTGGACTCATTGCTATGACTATGTCGACTGCTGACTCTAGTTTAAATAACTGTGCTACCATGCTTACCCATGATTTACTTGCTAATATTTACTCAAAATGGCACATGTTGTCAGAAAAACATCAGTTATATATAGTAAGGATTTCCTCTCTAGTTACTGGTTTATTAGCCATGATAATAGCTTTTTACTGTAATGATTTGTTCCGGTTGCTTTGTTGGGCACTGCAAGTTTCCGTGCCTATTACAGCTGCTCCGCTATTACTAGCCGTCTTTGGTTTTCGCAGCACTTCCCGTACCGCGTTAATCGGCATGGGTACAGGTGTATTCACCATTCTAATATGGAACAAATTGGTTCAATCTTCTACTGGTATAGATGGTTCTGTCCTTGCTATGCTAGCCAATGGTCTAGCTATGATGTCAGCCCATTATCTATCAAAACAACCAAAAGATAGATGGTGGATTGGAATAGATGATACATTTAAACAAATTAAACAAGAAAATTCCCGTAAGCGTGCAGAACGCCAAGAAACGATTAAGAATTATTGGACAAATAGAAAAGATACTTTAGCCAAGTTGATGCCGAGCCACACTACGATGGTATATGTAGGATTATATATTACCATTACTAGTTTGTTTGCTTATTCTATGGTACGTATTACGAATCATGATGGATGCTGGCTTACCATTCAACTATTTGGATCAGCTTGTTGTTTAGGTTATCCATTTCTATATGATATTTCCAAAAAAATAAGGTCCATTCCAAGTTGGTTTATTGGTCTATATTGGTTAATAGGTTTATCAGTTTATCTTCCTATGAGTTTACTTTTGAACTGGTGGTATCCTAGTGATCTTATCTTTACCTTATCCTTATCTTTTTCCCATTTATTCGTAATATTATGGATTTTTCCTCTTTATATAGGTATAAGAGTTGTTGCCATTACATCATTAGTAGCCATTTATCCGATTTATGTTGGATGCTATTTCCCTGTATTAGGCTCTTTATTACCACTATGTATGATGGGTATGCTGGTATTTGCTATTATTATTTGCTTTAAAATCGAAGTAGGTAATATTACCACACAGAATATTTATCTAAAAAATCAAGAAAAAATCAGAGAATCCCAACGAGTAAAAGCCTCCCTTTATGATGCAGCAATGGTTCCATCAAATGGTTCTTCTTCCCATGCCCATAAAGGTTATGGATTTATTTTAAACCAAGTAGTTGGTAAGATTGAGGAATCTATCTCCTTTTTAGATAATAACATTCCCATTTATAAGCAAGATTTACAAAGTATTATCAATAAGTTTTATGATTGGATAACCTATTTCAATAGAAGAGAAAAATATAAAGATCATGCGCTGTTACAGCCTACTAAAATTACTTTCGATAAACTGATTCGTAAAGTGGAAGTTGCACTCTCCCAAGAGATTACTGATCCACCTAGGATTCTGTTAGAAACAATAAACGATGCTGATAAAGGCCTATCTATTATAGGCGATATCAACCAATTAGTTTATTTATTGGTTCAATCTGTTTTACGGATTGGTAAAATAGAAAACGATGTTTCACCAGTTATTCGTATACAACTGCATTCTACTACTTTGCACTTTATACAAGCAGACCCTATCGATAACAGCTATCCTACCTTTATGGACTTTAAAGCTACTGCTCTAGTTATCAGCCATTATACCGTTGATGCGAAAGCGTTACCTAAAGTAAAGAAGCAATATGACGATCTCATGGATTATATGGGAACAAAAGGTAAACAGGAAATTCCGCCATCCATAGATCTACAACAACAAACCCTATCTACGATTATTGAGGCCCACTACGGATATTTAGAAGCTCCTGATGATGCTAGCAAAAAAGCTATGTTATTAGTATTACCGAATAAGGTTACTGATATCCTTAGCAAGATGACTACTACCCTACCTATAGATTCCCTAACCTTAGAGTCACCTGTCACCCCTAAGGAACAAGCTGATTCGATGATGGAATTGATGCAGTTTCATGACTGTGTTTGTAAATCCTCTCTTCAAGAGGATCCTATTGATATGAAAATAATTTCTGGTTTGATTTTATTATTGCGGAAACATTTTGGCTTTAAGCGGCATGACTCTGGTCAATTGTTTTATGTTCGATCAAGTAGGGATTGCTGCATTAGTGGTAGAATGGGTTTTTCACTCTCCTAAAGTGATTTATGCTTCTTTGCTTTATGAGTTGGTTCGCCGTACTTGTTTGCCGCTTTCTTATATCAAGAAACATTATAATCTAGGTGTTTATGCCTTTGTGTTAAATCTGGTAGGTATAGATAAACGCCAAGATTTAGATCATGCCTCTTTGCTTTATGTAAAAAATCGATTGAAGGAAGCGATTAAAGAAGATCACGTACAACTTTCCGTTTTATTTATAAAATTGGCTGAACGGCTTTATGACCTACGTCATGCAGCAGGCCATATCCATCTAACAGAGGTTCAACATATGGCGCAAGAAACATTGGCTATAGATGTGCAAATAGCCAATACATACTTAGGAAGAGAAATAGGGATAACTTTAGAACAAGCCGCCAAGCAAGCACTAGAATATTATGAAAATACAAATAAAGAAAAAGATATTGTAACAAAAAATTAGAAACATATCTCATGGAAATTAAAAATAAATACTTTTTTGTAACTTGAAATAATCAATATATTATATTTGTATTTGTAAATACACTTAAGTAATTATTACAGATTGTTTTTCCAACTATTTAATGCTTTTTAGTAAGTTATCTTTATGACAGAAAGACTAAAACATGACAGCTTAGCAAAAAAAATTCTATCCGATCCAGTAGCTGCCCATGAGTTTCTTAGCCATTATTTACCAGAATCGTGTAAATCATTGTTAGATCTAAACACGCTTAAAATAGAAAAAGAATCATATGTAGAGGATAATTTAAAGCAAAAATTCAGTGATTTAGTATTCTCTATAAAGATGAAGAATAATGATAAAGCATTCATTTACACATTGATAGAAGCGGAGGTTAGTCCTAAGTATTGGACAGCATTTAAGTTATGGAAATATATGTTTCTCTTACTTGAAAGGCATAAGACGAAAAAGAAATCAAAACTTCCACTAATAATTCCGCTGGTCGTATACCATGGTAATACACCTTTTACTGTCCCAAGAAATTTATGGGAATTGTTTAGTGAACCTAGCCTTGCTAAAGAGTTTATGGGAGGTGATTATCGATTGATAGACTTATATTCTATGCCAGATGATCAAATTAAGAATAAGGCGCATCTAGGTATGCTGGAATACTTCATGAAATATGTTCACACCCGTGATATGCTTAAGCTATGGGAGGAATTTTTAGAAAACTTTCAATCATCTATTGTCCTAGACAAGGAAAAAGGTTATATTTACATAAGGACTTTTTTATGGTATACTGATAGTAAATTACCAGAAGACAAGTACTCAAATTTAGAAAATATCATTAGGGAACATCTTCCTAAAGAAGATAAAGAAGATCTTATGAGAACTATAGCACAAAAATATAGGGAAGAGGGTATCCGAATAGGGCAGGAGAGTGGTATCAAAATAGGACAGGAAAAAGGTAAGTTAGAGGGTAAACTAGAGGGTAAATTAGAGGGTAAGTTAGAGGGCAAGCTAGAGGGAGAAACTGAAAAAGCGCTTTCTATCGCTAGAGCTATGCTTGCAAAGCGTTACCCTTTAGAAGATATTATTGCTCTTACTGGTTTATCCAGATCTAGTATCCAGGACCTTGTCTGAACATTTTTATATAGTTATCCTATAATATAAATAGATATTCTATATCGTTACATTCCATATATTTTGGTTTAAAGATTCCGGCACTAAAGAAATCATTATTCACCCAATATAGATCTGGATATTTGGTTTTGGCTAATACCTTTTTAGCGCATAATTCTGCGTGTGCGTTCAGCACTGTGGCAGAAAACGAGTTTTTTCTAGTCTTTTACTAAAATTTATGGAAAAAATAAGGCGTTTATGCTAAAAATTTGTCCTAAAATCATATCTGAAACATGCCGAAAGACAAATTTCTGCCACAGTGCTGAACGCACACAATTCTGCTATCCCATCGAAAGGGTAATCCATATTTATATATATCATAAACCTATTAAACTCATTTAGCTTAAATAAGCATTTTTCTTCTGAAAATGAATGTTTACACATTAAATATTTTATGATATTTTTAGCTTTATTTGAGAGTTCATCTATGAAAAACTCATCGAATTGTACCTCTGACCTGTAGTTTAAAAAAAGGATTTTGAGCAAACTCCTTCACGTCTTCTAGTTTGTATTTTTCACTCATTTTCATTTAAAATTTACTATTTCTTTTTATTTTACTTTTAACGATATGCTGTATTAGATCCTTATTTAACTTTTCACTATATAGCTCTGCAATAGCTTCTTTATCCTTTTTAGACACTTCTTCTGATGCCACTTGAAGTCTATTGATCCGCTCTACAAGTTCTCCCATATCTAAGATATTTTTATTTTTAATGCTTTCTAATTGAAAATATTTTACCGGGTCATTTTTATAAAAATTAGGATTAGATAGTGTTTTATCTATCTTTTTATTTTGAATCTCTAGATTTTTGATCTGTTCTTTATAAACTGGAATCAGTCTGTTATTGGCCTCTTTAGAAGCTATTTTTATCTGATCTGATCGACGCAACTCTCTTTGAATATCTGAGCAAAGGGAATTTAAGCTTTTTGGAGGTTTTGTACTTAGAAAATTACTACTTCTACCCGTAAAAGAATCTACCCTACTTAACAGCGATTTTTCTCTATAACAAGAAAAAGAACAATCTCTTTTAAGCCCTCTAGTACAATCTAAACTAGGAATATAGTCACTTGGGTTCAAACTAATACCACTAATTTTTTCTGATATACCAAGCACTACTTTACCATATTTCGCATCAGATAGATCTTTGAATAATGATTTACCTTGGTTTTTAATAGAATTGGCATCTTCCACACTCTTTTTTAGTTTTCTCATACTGTCAGCCGCATCTTTCATTTGCGCTAGAACGTTGTTAGAGGTACCTACTTGTTCTTCCATTAACTGGGCGGTTTTTTCTTCTGGAGATAGACCAGGTATCCACTTTTTTAATCCGTTAGGTAGGATTTTGTTTAAACCTGATTTGATAGAAGATCCTATACTTGCTGAAGAGGTTACAGGAATGAGCAGGCATAAACAGACCACACCATATTTTTTAAACTTATTCATTTTTCTATTGGTTTAAGGAACACCTTTCTTCTATTGTCTATAGTTATTTTTTGTTCATTTTTAACGGATTTAATACCATCTACTACTATTCCACTGATCTCTCTTATCCAAGAATTACTGCCACTACTAGCTGCTTTACTAAGCAATTTGTTTTGCGCTTGATCAATGAAAGGATGTAAATTTTCTACTAATAGGCCAATCATATAATCTGAATCATACAAACCAATAGCCACTGGAACTACATTTTTACCAAATTCAGCTATTTCTAATTTAGATAGAATTCTTTCTTTTCCAAAAGCAACGATTCCATATAAAAATGCGCCTTTGTGGATTTCTTGACCTTTGTAAGTAAAAGCTTCTTTGACACATATTTTAATACTTCTGCCATGTTTGAGTTCTTGTGTCCCATAGACATAACCTACAGAAAAGCTGTTTTTTACCTTAATATTCTTTTTTCTGCCTTTTCTTTCAAAAGATACTGGAAAGTAGTTTTTTTCCTGCTTTTGAGGATGAACTATTTTCTTAAGTTTTTGCACTACTTTTTTAAGTTTAACACTAACTTTTTCAGGTTCTTTAACTGGTTCTGGTTCACCTTTTGATACTTCTTGATTGATATTTTTGGCCATATCTTCAAATAAAGAGCAACCTACCTGTTCCGATTGATAACGACCTTTCATTCTTTGATTAGTTTCTTTAGTAACCGATAATGGTTCTGCTTTTTCGAGTAGCTTACAAGGTTTGGGAGGAGGGGCTACAAAAAACTCATGCCAACTCTTTGTTTTTCTTACATCCCGTAATATAATCCAAGAAATAACCAATAACCCAGCTAATCCAAAACCTAATTTCTTTTTATCCATGGAAATTAAACTTCTTTAGATTCTTTAACCAAACAGGGTATACTCAGCAACAATCTGTTAGGTAGGTTCAAACTTAAATCTCTACGACCTTTTTTCTCTTCAAAACGAACGATTATACCTGATTTTTCTACCTTGTGTTTGATAACGAAAATCATAGGTAGGACCTCTCCAGGCGCTACTATCATACGCTTAGGCTCGAGTTTAATAGGAATAGCGGTTTTGTCTTTGTTGTTACCTAAAAAATATACGCTTCCTACCTTATAGTTATAAGGAGAGCTATTTCTCAATACAAACTTTAAAACAATCTCTTCTCCTGTGCTAACGGCATTACTCAAAAAACAACTTACTTTCTGCTTAGTTTGATGAAAACGTTTAATATTTGGTTGTTCCTGGGATACATATTCTATAGCTTCTGTTAAGGATTCAGTTAAAGGTTCATCGGTATCCCATTTCTCTGCTTCTTCTGTCTGTTTAATTTTATGCTGTGTAAGATCATACATCGGTTGTATACCAGCATCATAACTAACTGTGCCATAGAATACATCAATCTTTTCATTTTTTTTGCCTTCGTTGGATAGATAAAATACTGTAATAGTGGTCTTGCTGGTCCCGGGATGTTTAGCCTTTACTTCTAAAAACCTACCTTCTTCTTTAGATACATATTCTTTATCTCCATTTCCAAAAGAAATCTTTTCAATCGTACCACTGAGTTCCAGCAAAGTAGGATATTGATCTGAAACTTTTATATCCAATGCAAAAACAGGAAAATAAGAGATCAAAAATGCTAAAAGGCTACTTTTCTTCATGGTTTAGAAAGGTTAGATCGGTAATCATTAACCCATAGGGATTTTTACTGCATCTAGCTGTTGGTTGCATTTCTAATGCAATGCATTGATGGTAGCTATGGGTTTTAACTTTTCCTTGACCGGTTAAAAATTTTAAATCTGTTTGAAAGTAGATCTGTGACCTATAGGGATAGTTTTGTATATCAGCATGTATGCTCTTAACATAAACTGTAGTTACCCCATTAGATTCCTTATATATTTGAAACAAACTATCATCAGAAAAGATCTTTTTTAAGGTGACTCTAGAGGCATTATTCATAACGGTTAAAGCTCTTTCAATGTTTTCTTGGTAGTTATTTTCACTATGGGCAAAACCATCTTGTATAAAACGCATGGAAAAGTTTTCTACTTCAAACGATTCTCTACTGTTATTAGTTGGATTATCTTTTCTTATACCCACATGGGTCCCTTCAAGGGTAGCAAAATAGACCAAATCACTTCTGTTCTGTTTAAATACCAAATAGCCTAAAAAAGCAGATAAACCACCTAAGGATACCAAAAGAAAAACGACTAAAAATCGTAATAGGTTAATGATATTTCCATAATGATAGCTGTTTAGCTTATGAATCGATTGAACGGTTGATGACTGATAATCTTTATTATCTAACATATTGTATTAAGTTATTTATAATAGGGTTATGACCCTTTTCTCCCATTTGCTTGCCAAACCAAGTCCTTACGCAGTAAGGATTATTATTTATCTTTTTTTCCAAATTTTGGCAGATGACTAGCCCCATAAGCCATAAACTGACTCGTCTTTGCTTCTCCTATCGAAAAAAGGCTGTTTCCTACCGTGTTACCTATATATAGAGAAGTGAGCGGACCTACCATAGCATACATCAGACAAGTAGCGATGGCAGCACCAATACCATCTACATTATTGAATTCCAAAGAAATCAGTGAATAGTCTAGCAAATCAATGGTTACCCCCCACATTAAAAAGGAAATCAGCATATTAAGCCAGTAATTAACTATCCCACTAAAATTTCCTGGTAAGAGGCTAGCAGCAATGGCCAAAGGACCTACTTGTAAGGTAAATAGGATAGCTTGATGACGAAATATAGTAGTGGTTAAACCCATTATGCGAGATATCGATTTTAAAGCTTTAGTAGTTAAATTCGAAAAACCATTTTTAATTAGTTACCAGATACTTATTTCAGGATCTTTTATACTTTCGAAACTATCAGGTTTAACTAGATCATGCCAATCAAATCCATTCATAATCAAAGCGGTTAATTTGTCTAGCATATGAAAAATATCCAAGTAGAACTGTAAAAGCAAAAAGGTAACAATTAGTGTTAACAGACTTGTATAACAGGATTTTAATAACTCGGAAGTGCTTAAATGATACTGAAAATAATAGACCATTAAACGTACCAACAAGAATGGCAATAGTAATAACTTTGCTACGCCAATCATCTTTCCAATAGTGATATTCACCATTAGGTTTTGTGCTTCTAAGTTTAGATGAACTGAAGAAGATAAAATACCTTGAAAATGACTAGACATAATATTTTTGTTTAGTATGGTATACCCATTCTGCAATGCCATCTTCTATATTTCCATGTTTTTTAGCCAAATCAGCGATTTGGTTTCTTTCTGATGGATGAGAGGTAAACATAGCATGCTCCAAAGAGAGGGTTCTAGTAGCCATACATGACTCTGTCCCATCTCTTTAATAAAGATTTCCCTAAAACCACCTGGACCGTTTTTACGACGCAGACTGGCATACTTTTGCATGTCTAACGCATTCATACCTAAGAAAGCACCTATTTCTTCCCTACTAGATGCTTTTTCATTGTACAAAAGGATAAAGGTAGCCGCATTGTTTTTAATGGCACTGGCAATCTTAGATGATTTGATTTCTTGAATGTCTTGCGTTATTATGCGAATAGAGGTTTTGGTTTTTCTGCCTTTTCGATAGAAAGATTCTATATGCTCTCTAGAGGCATCATCTAAATTCGTCCAACCCTCTTCAATGTCTATAAACTTAGTAGCGTCTGGATGCTTAGAAACCATTTCAAAAGCAAAGTCAAATAGAATTTGTACCACCAATGGATAGAGTTTGCTATTGCATTTAATGGCTTCTAGCTCAAAACATACTAACCTATGGTCGACTAGATAGTCTTGCGCTAATGCATTAAAATGATCTTTGTAAATACCATGGGCAAATGGCTGTAAAACAATAAAAAATTCTTGAAAAGGGAACAACTGATCTTTTTTTAGATCAAGAATGGCTTCTCCATTAGCTGCTACCAATGCTTGTAAATAGTCATAAAATCCCGTTAAAGTAGGGATGATCGATTCTGGTAAATCCCTATAATAATCACTAATCCACTGAGAGAGTAAAGATTTTTCTACTTCACTCATTGGATTTTCATTCAAATCTCCCTTCCACATTTTGCCAATGAGCCCGACCAAAAAGATGATTTTGCTGCTATCTGGCAGGTATCTACCTGATGGTTCAGCTGGGAATAAAAAAGGATTTAAGTTTAAAGATTTTTCTGCACTGAGTTCAATATATTTCCCTCCTAAAGCTTCAAATAAATGGCGATAGGTCCCGCCACTGTCAATGACAATCACTATATGGCCTGCTTCAAATCGATCCTTAATCATTTTGCCATTAAAAAAGGATTTTCCAGAGCCAGAAGGACCGAAAATAAATGCATTTTGATTGTCTAAATCGGTGTTAAATGGGTTGAAATAGATGGGTTCTCTGTATCTATTGGCTAGTAATACACCTTCTTTATAGCCTGTGAATGGTGTGGTACTATTTATATGGGCGACAGCTGTTAATAGGAGGATAGGTATACGCCTATATACTTAATTGCCATTACATGGTAAAGCGGTGCAAAACAAATTAGCGGTATCTATGGTTTCTAAATAACCCCTCATGCCTATCCCGGAAAAAGCAGCTAGTACTTGAGAACTATATTGATTAAGGGTATCCAAATCAGTTATACCAAATGGTATCACTAAAAAAGATAAATAGACAATTGATTCGTTTCTCCGCAAAGGGTTTGTTCAAACTCAGCCATCTCGCCACGTATATGTCTAATGTTTTGCAGCTTCCGTTCATCGAGCTTAGTAGCTTCACTCCAGGCAAATGAATTAAAATGTTTTTTTAAGAATGCTTCAGAGTCGATCATACGAATAACTCTAGAAATGATATGCGGAAAATTTAGGCTACGCCCAAGGCCATCTGTTAAAGGAGCACAAACTCCTCCATTATGGCCGAATTTATCCAGAACTGTATAGCTAGGTTCAATAGAACTCTCTATTAAAGAAATCACTTGGGCTTTTCTGTTAGCCACCTGTACATATTCTTTATTTTTAACCAAACCACCATATAAGTTACCTTCTGGGTCTTCAAAATTTAAGGACAAACATCTATGGATCAGATGGGAAAATTCACCAGCAGTAAGAGGAGTTAATGGAAGATGGGTAGATACGCTTTGACGAAATTGGGCGGCATCCTTTTTAGCTATTGTGAGTCGCTTTTCTAAATGAGCAAAAGGATTTTTACTAAAACTTTTTGTCTCATCTCTAGAATAAAAAGTAGATAGTGGCGTATAGTTTTTATATAATCCAGGAAAGGAAAGTATGATATAGGATTCATGGTGCAGTATAGGGCGACCCTCTGTATGCCTAACCTGTTTTTGTTTCAAGAAATCAAGTTTGTTACTGTCTATAGATGGATTGTGCCACTGGTCTGGGTAGTATATATCTACTTGTTGAACAAGGCTGTTACAAGGCAGTTCTTTCATACTACTAGCGAGTATATGCGTCCAGTCTATATACTGTTGCTCCGTATACTGTTCCTGAAAGGCTAAAGTAGTTTTAAATTGTATAGAGATAGTCCCATCTGCAGATATGGTCATATCGTCATGAAAATCTACAAAAGGTAAGACTCTATGTAAGTCTTCTTTCTTATCTTTTTTTGAGAAAAGCATTGATCTTAAATTTTACCCTAAAACTATCTATCGGTACATGCAAAAACTGATAAGCAAAAAGACTTGATAACCAGGTAGGATTACTATTTTTCAGGAATATTTTTATCAAAAAAGAAATAATCACTATTAGACTTGTTAAAGAGATGGTCCACATGCGGTTGTAGTGCAATCAATCTTCACAGTAGCAAGAGACCATATAGGCTAGGCAGCAAATGCCTAGCGCCACTAAGGCTTCTGATAATGAAAAAGGACCTAAAAAGCCTTTTTCTTTTAAGTACGGGCTATTCACTAATTTTTGCATGGTAGTTTATTTTTTTACCTGATTTAGAGTTTAAAAAAGTTAGAAATCATATCATACAATGGCCAATTGATGAAAAAAAGACAATAGCAGCTATCCAGTGTAATAATTCATGAAATATCATACCTCTATCTCTACCTACATTATATAGGTAGGCTAGCCTAAAAGCGCCTATGACACCCAGTAGTTTAGCTACCAAGGTTAACAACTGATAGCCGCTTGTTAATCCAACCTTCAAGGGCACCTGTGATATCTAGTAATATCATTTTAATTCTATTTTAATGTTATATTCTTACTTTGTAAGGACTATTATAAACAAGCTAATGGGAAAGAAGTATGTTTCTGATTTAGAATAAAATTATCTAACTAAATATGAGATTAATAGTTTTTAATGTAATCAATCGAACAAAAAAAGATGGTTCAGGACTAGGAGTAAAATCGATATAACTACTATGCGTATTTACCCTACTAAATAAAGTATCAATGTATTTATCTTGCTTTTTTAATTCTGTTTCTAACTTACTACACTTAGATCGCAGATCATTATTGACTCTGTTTAACTCTGTATCAACGCATTTAAATCTGAAATATCCCCATCATGCTTTTTTATTTTAGATTCCAGTTTGTCTCTACTCTCACAGAGTTCTTCTATTTCTTCTTCTAAACGTTCAACATCGGCCTCTCTAGTTTTGCGCTCATCTTCTACAGAACGCCTAGTTTCTCTTTGAAAAGATTGGTATTCTGCCTCTTTTTCAGCTTTTTTAATATCTAATCTTGTTGTTTCTCTCTTTAAATCTGTAATTTTTACAATTACATCTTCTAAAGATTGTACTACATCTTCCATATTTGATATACCTGTACATGACCGAAAGATATCAGAAAAACTATTTACCTCTCTTTCTAATATATTTGTATGTATTTTACGACCATCTGGCTCTTGATTAGCGTTAATATGATTCATTTCTTTATGCCAATCATTTAATAACTTAGTGGTTAATACTCTAGTCTTTACTCTATCTTTAGTGTCTTTGTTTAAGAGTCTGTAGATTATTAAGTACGTCCGAAACTTAACGAGAAACAGCCGTATCATGCTGCATATAGACCAGTATATTATGTAGGTTAGATTGTCTATTATACCAATCTGGTTCTATAGCTTGTAAATTTTGAAAGGCTGATTCTGGATTTAAACTATAGTCTGAACAATAGTTTATAAAGCGATTTACTATCTTCAGATAATGACTCTATCTTAGAGGCCAATGCTTCAAATAAGAAAATAGATAAATCTACAGCTTCTGTTTCATGATTTGTGCCATCTGGATAAGTAATATCAAAACAAATCCTTGGGACACCATCAATCTTATCCATAAACGTATCTAGTTCACCTAACCTAAATCTAAATGCACTATCTCCCACTGAAAGCATACCACTAAGATCAATAGGTTGGCCTGTTATTTTTAGTAAATCACCTTCTATACCGCCTGATAGACGATAATTTGACAAAATAACTTATCACTTGTAGTATTAAAAGGAGCAATAACCTTTAAGTTGATATGTCTGTTATCCATACCATTCTCAATACTACCTTCTAGACTAGCAACTACTTTAAAGTCAGGATCCTTGACAACAAATGGCTGCTTAAAGGTCACTTCACGTTCATCTCCCTTTTCATTGATTATTGTGATGCTAGGCTCTAAATCCCAACAAAAACCATGGATTAAACATTAAAGTATTGACGCCTACTGTTAAAGGCGTATTTGATATCATTTCATCTTTCCTAGGATAAACTTACCTCCATTCAGTTTAATGGCCTTGATATGGTAATTAAGCACCTTACCTGCATCAGTTAATGGACAGATCTTGAGTTTACATACCCTATCTTTAAACGGTAAGAGAGGTGTTTCTTCTGAAACAAGAGAAAGTTCAGCTGTAAAGTTTTCAATTCTATGGTCTTGAACTTTAACAGAAAAAAAATAGTCTTGTGCGGTATCACCTTTAGTATTGCCTACTGTTAAATGAATGGTATGATTTCCATCACTACCAGGTTTTGGGGCGTAAAAAAGGGTATTATTACCAAATTTAATCGGTTCATTGCTACATATTGGTTTTTTGCATGATCCTGTATCTACATACATAGATCCTTTTCCATCTGTTACACACCACTTAACCAATCTATATTTTTGCGAATGCCAATACGTTATCTGAAGTGATATTAATATGAATAGGTGTACCATCTTTGTCTTCTACATAAGCAACCTTGACATTTGTACCAGCCTTTAAAGCGTATGGAGGTTCATCTAGCCTTAACGAGCATGTTATAGGATCCCCTCCCTCTCTGTTAAAATCACAAGTCAATATAACAGCATCAATACTGACCTTATGGATATGACAAGTGTCTTTTTCATTAGGAACATAGTATAGATGCGTATCACCATGTTGGACTA